>JBAYOJ010000077.1:0-9494 GCA_041678385.1 Burkholderiaceae bacterium
GCGCACGCAGCGAACTCTGGCTTGCTGAGAACCAGGAAGCCATTGAGAGTTCCAATGCGTATGTTGAAAAACACGGCCTGCCGCTGGCGAAGCATCGGATGTTCTGATGAGCCGCTACGACGTCTACCCGAATCCGTCGGGACCAGGCTACCTTCTTGATGTCCAGGCGGACATCCTGCGGCAGATGAGCACGCGTGCAGCTGTGCCCTTGCTTCCATTAAACCAGGCCCCCAAGCCTGCGAAAACGCTTAATCCGGTGTTCGATATCGCCGGTGAGCCGCACGTGATGGTGACGCAGTACCTCGCCTCGGTTCCGGAACGGGAGCTACAGACCCCGACGTGTAGTCTCCAGCATCAGCACGACGATATCGTGGCCGCCGTCGACTTCCTGTTCCACGGATTCTAGGCGCTCCGCGCTATATGGGCTTACTCTGCCGAACGGCAAATTGAAGATGTCCCGATCTGATGGTCGAGGTCATTCGTATTCTTTCGGCCAGAGCGGCCGACCGGAGGGATAACCTTTTAGCAGCCTCTTTAGTTCCAACATGAAAAAGAAAACTGAAAAGTACAAGAAAGGCCGTATGGATTCCTGCACCAGCAGCCGCCTCATAGAGCGTGTATGCTTGCCCGCTTGTTAACATATTTGTTATTATCTCCCTATGCGCTACACCATCCACTACTACAGCGAGACTGTGCAGTCTGACATCATGGCGCTGCCTGATACCTTGCAGGCCCGATACATCAGCCTCGCCGACCGGATGGAAGTGCACGGCCCAAACCTGGGTGAACCGCTTACCAAGCCATTTGGCGGCGGCCTATTTGAGTTACGCCTGAAAGGGGCGGAAGGAATTGCCCGGGTTTTCTATTGCACATTGGTCGGCCGGCGAATCGTGATGCTGCATAGCTTCATCAAGAAGACCGACAAGACGCCGCCCGCAGAGCGCCGAATTGCTGAGAGCCGACTGAAGGAGGTCAAAAATGCTCACTCATGAACAACTGAAGGCGAGGATGCTGAGCAAGCCCGCCGTGCGTGCCGAGTATGAACGAATCGAGCGGGACGAAATGCCTATGTTCGATCTCATCCTCAAGGCTCGCGCCGAGGCAGGGCTGACTCAAGCACAAGTCGCCGAACGCATGGGCACACAGGCTCCCGCTGTCGCCCGACTGGAAAACGCACTGATTACTGGGAAACACTCTCCATCGGTCGCGACACTACAAAAATACGCTGCCGCGCTGGGCAAGAAGCTGGAAGTGAGGCTGGTTTGAGCCTTGCGAAAGAAAGCACAAGGTAGAAACCAGCCGGCGTCGAATTGGCGTTCGACGCCTTGTGCGTTGGCCTGGTATTCACGCGCCCGAGCGGTTCCACGATCTTCGCCACACCTGGGCATCGTGGCACGTCCAGGCCAGCACCCCGCTTTATGTCTTAAAGGAATTGGGGTGCTGGGAGACGTTGGAAATAGTGAAGCGGTATGCCCACATGGCCGCAAGCCACCTGGCACAGTTTGCCGGCGCGGTCACGTTGTCCAATGACGCATCCATCAGCGAGGGCCGACCTGCAGTCCACAATGGGCAGGCCCAAGCATCAGGTGTCAGCCGAGCAAAAATGACAGAGACTGTGCAGTCAGACCCACGCGGCATGGCTGAGCGTTGGTTGGCCGAAAACGACGAAGCGCTGAGAAACTCCAACGATTTCGTAGAAAGGCACGGCCTGCCCCTGACAAGGTACCGGAGGTTCTGACGCCCCTTCATCCAGCCGTCTTGGGTGCTGCACATGCAGACATGACAGCCTGAAAGTAGCGTCATAGAAATGACGATTTACCAATAAGTAATATAAAATGGTAGAACCGTAAGGAGAGAACCCATGCGAAACACATCCGTATCCCTCGGGCAGCACTTCACCAGCTTTATTGAATCCCAAGTTCAGGGCGGGCGCTATGGCTCTGCAAGCGATGTCGTCCGGGCGGGGCTGCGGCTCTTGGAAGAACACGAAACAAAGGTCAAGGCACTGCAAGACGCACTGAACGCCGGCCTTGAATCCGGCGAGCCGCGCCCGTTCGACTTTGAGGCTTTTAAGGCTCGCAAACGTGCAGGGCACGAAGCCCAATGAAAGCTGTTGCGTTCTCGCCGGCAGCAGAAGCCGACCTTGGCGAGATTTGGGACTACACCGCCGATAGGTGGGGACCGGACCAAGCCGACCGCTACACCGACGCAATTCGAGATACCTGCTATGCGTTGGCTAAAGGAACAAAGCAAGGCCGTCCCTCAGTGCTGCCGAGCTTTCAAAAATACCTGTGCGGTTCGCATGTGGTCTATTTCTTGGACTACGCCGACCGCTTGGACGTTATCCGTATCCTGCACCAACGGCAGGACGCAGAACAGCACTTGTAGGACGCAAAATCCAGAAACGGCGCCGGGCGCTGCACGGGCATCATCCAGTACCTAACCATAGGTACGGTATTTTGCGCGTTTAGCACCCTGTCGCCGAATCTAAACTCAACAGACCTTTTAGATTCATAAATCCATTAGAAATCAATCAATTACGATTCCAAAGAACAAAAAAACTGCCCCGAACCTTGCGGACTCGGGGCAGCTTGTATTCCTTGGTGGCGCATCCCTGATTCGAACAGGGGACCTGCGGATTATGATTCCGTCGCTCTAACCGGCTGAGCTAATGCGCCAAAGAACGAAACTATAGCAAACAATTTTTGTCGATGCAAGCGGCCAGAACACTCTGTCCAACCCCGTCGGATTGGCTGCCCCAACCCCTTCAATAGGCCAGGATCTTGGAAAGAAAATGTCGGGCCCGATCGGACAGCTGGTCGCCTTTGCTGAAGAAGTCTTCGGTGCCGCAGTCTTCGATGATCATGCCCTCGTCCATGAAAATGACGCGGTCGGCAACCTTGCGGGCAAAGCCCATTTCATGGGTGGCCACCAGCATGGTCATGCCTTCCTTGGCCAACGCCACGATGACGTCCAGGACTTCATTCACCATTTCCGGATCCAGGGCCGAGGTGGGTTCATCGAACAACATGGCCAAAGGGTCCATCGCCAAGGCCCGCGCGATGGCTACCCGTTGTTGCTGGCCGCCCGACAACTGCACAGGATATTTGTCCTTATGACTGCGCAGGCCCACGCGATCCAGCAGCTGTTCACCGCGCTCGGTGGATTCCGCACGCGAGCGTTTCAACACCTTCATCTGCGCCAGGCGCAGGTTTTCGATGACGGTCAAATGGGGAAACAGCTCGAAATGCTGAAAGACCATGCCGATACGGGAACGCAACTTGGGCAGGTCGGTATGAGGGTCGCCCACTGATACGCCGTCAATGAAGACTTCGCCGGACTGGAAGGGTTCAAGCGCGTTCAATGTCTTCAGCAATGTCGATTTGCCAGATCCGGACGGGCCGCAAAGAACCACGACCTCGCCCTTTTCGATGGTGGCCGAACATTCTTTCAGGACCTGGAAGGATCCATACCACTTGCTGACATCGCGAAACTTGATCATTGCTACCCTTCTTCAATCCTTTTTCATCTTTGCCGCAAGACACTTACAACCGTATATGGGCCGTCCCATGGCTGATGTTCTGGTCTGCGCCTGGGCTATCCGGCATATGGGTCACGCGATCAAGTGCCGGGTGTACTTGTTTCTTAAATGACTTACCAGGCTTGACAGTATGACGCTGATCACCAGATAGACGGCTGCCACGAAAAGATACGGCGTTATCAGGTTACTGTCACGCTGCCCGATACGTGCCGCCGCCCCTAGGAAGTCGGTACCTGAAATCACATAGACCAGGGAAGTATCCTGGAACAGGACTATGGTCTGGGTGAGCAGGACAGGAATCATGACGCGGAGCGCTTGCGGCAGGATGATGTAACGCATGCGCTGTACGCGCGTCAGGCCCAACGCCAGGCTGGCATGCCACTGGCCTGGTGAAATCGACCTTATCCCCGACCGGAAGATCTCGCAGAAATAAGCAGATTCGAACAGGATGAAGGTGATGATGGCGGTATTTTCCGGCCCAACCCTGACTGGGCGCGGCGTGCCGAGCACCGTTTGCAGCACGATGGGGAACAGGAAGAACACCCAGAACAGCACCAGCAGCAAGGGTATGGATCGCATCAGGTCCACGTAAAGGCCGGCCACCGCCCGCACGATCTTGATGCTGGAAAGCCGGCACAATGCCAATATCATGCCAAAGAACATGCCACCAACCAGGGCGATGCCGGTGAGTTCCAGTGTGTATTTGAATCCTCGCCAAAGATAGTCGCGGTTATCGAAGATGATGTCCAGATCCATATCGCCCCCTCAACCCACCATGCCGATTTTGTTCAGCCTGCGTTCATACAGATGCGCCAGGCGATTGGCGGTGTAGGCGATGGCGATATACGCGATCGTTACAACGGTGAAGGATTCAAAGTAGGAAAAGGTGGTTTCCCCCACTTCCCGGGCCCGGAAGGTCAGTTCGGCAAACCCTACCGTCATCGCAATCGATGAGTTCTTGATCAGATTCATCAGTTCGCTGGTCAGGGGTGGAAAGATGGTCCGGAACACCTGGGGCAATATGACATAGCGATAGGCCTGCACCGGGGTCAGGCCCAGCGCCTTGGCCGCGCCACTGGCGCCCGCCGGCAATGCAGTGATGCCCGACCGCACTTGTTCCGTGATCCGCGCCGAGGTGAACAAGCCCAGGCAGACGCATGCCGCCGTGAACTGTACGGTTCCCGTAGAGGTGTTCAGTACCCAGGTCTTGATGGGCGCCCAGAGTTCCGGGACGATGAAATACCACAGGAACATTTGCACAATCAGCGGGATGCCGCGGAATATCTGCACATAGAAAAGCGCAAACAGCCGGGCGGCGCGGTTAGGTACACAACGCATGATGCCCACGACTGTGCCCATGGATAAAGCAATCGCCCAGCTGGCCATGGACAACAGCAACGTCCAGCCCACGCTGATGCAGAACAACCAGAGATAGGTCTCACCATAAATTTCAGAGGTCTGGAACAGCAGCCCCCAGTCCCATTGATAATTCATAAGCGCCCTGAGAATGACTAAGGAATCGGCCAAGCGGCATCATCGCCCGGCAGGCCGGCCGGGCGATGGAGGAACAACGCTTATGCTCCTTTATCGCTGGGGTTCTTGACCAGCTCGGCAAGCTCAGGCGAGATGGGAATGTCGAAAGTGATGTTCTTGGGCGGCACAGGCTTCATGAACCACTTATCGTAGATCTCGTTGAATTTCCCGCTTTGGAACAGATCTTTCAGGACACCATCGGCAAAAGCCTTGAACCCGGGGTCGTCCTTGCGCACCATCATGGCGTAAGGCTCGGTGGAAAGAAATGGGCCGGTAAACGTGTAGGCTTCAGGTTCGCCCGAATCGGCTCGCAAGCCCGACAGCAGGATATCGTCGGTGGACATGCCGTCTACACGCTTGTTCTTCAGTTGCAGGAAGTTCTCGGCGTGGTCCTGGCCATAAACCAGTTCAAAATCCAGCCCCTCTTCCGTGCTGGTCCGTTGCACGGCCTTGATATTATTGGTGCCCACCGTCACGGCGATTTTTTTGCCTTTCATGTCACCCAGGCTCTTGAACCCGGAATCAACCCGTGTCAGCACCTTGGTGCCGGTCAGGTAGGTGGTGTATAGAAAGGCCACTGCTTTCTGCCGCTCTTCCGTATTGGTGGTGGACCCGCATTCAATGTCGATGGAGCCATTCACCAGCAACGGTATCCGATTCGATGCCGTGACGGGTTGGAAAACAACCTCCAAATCTGGCATGTCGAGCTTTTTCTTCAGAGCCGCGACGATTTCCAGGCACAGATCCAGGGAATATCCCGTTGGCTGATGCTCGTTGTTCAAATAAGAAAAAGGTACAGCCGTTTCCCGGTACCCCAGGCTGACCTCGCCCGTGGAACGAATTTTTTCAAATGTTGCGCTCTCGTTTGCCGCCAGGGCAGGCGCCCCACTCATGGCGAAATAGGCGGCAAACACGCCGGCAATGGTGATGATTCTCATGGTCTCCTCCGTGATGATGCATTTGAATCAATGATTCATCCGTAAATTGTGAAGAACCCCACTCTGCTGGCGGAGTTTCATCGCTCTAATGGGGCCGCAACCCGTGCGCGTAACCGCCCCTTCCATCAATGAGACGCCTTGGGACCCTCTGATCAAGTCCCCGCGCCGCGCAACTTGATCAGAGGACCCCCTTGGGGGCGATATCCAGGCTTTCGGTCAAGGCTTCATCCAGAATGGCGATGCCGCGGTCGACTTCCTGGCGTGAGATGGTCAATGGTGGAGCAATACGCCATACCGACCCCCTTTCCGGCCGGCGCTTGATATTCATGCTCAGGCCCTTCTCAAAACACTTCTCGGTTGTGATTCGCCCCAGCTCCAGGGCCGGTTCCTTGGTTTCGCGGTCGGTCACCAGTTCAATACCGAGCAGCATGCCCTCCCCTCGTATATCACCGATCGCCTCGTGTCGCGACTGCAGTTCCAGCAACGATTTCCGCAGATAGGCGCCCATTTCCCGGGAACGCTCAATCAGGCGTTCTTCATTCAACACCTTGAGCACCGCCAGCCCGACTGTGGCCGGCAAGGGGTCGGACACATGGCTGGTATAAAAGCTGAACCCCTTTTCGAACACATTCTGCTCGATATCAGGGCGTGTGACCGTGGCTGCCAGGGGCAGCCCGCCGCCCAGGGTCTTGGACAGGGACATGATATCCGGCGTCACGCCGAACATTTCCGCGCCAGTACGATGGCCGATGCGGCCAAAAGCAGTCTGCGCCTCGTCAAAGATCAGCAGCATGCCGCGCTCATCGGCGGCCTTGCGCAAGGCCTGCATGAATGACTTGGGCGGCACCAATACCCCCCCGGCGCTGAGTATAGGTTCCATCAAAATGGCGGCCCGCTTGCCTGAACTAGCCATATCGTACATTCTCAGGCTGATTTCCAGACATTGCAGGGCGGATTCTTCGGCAGACAAACCCTTGATGTAAGGACGGTAGGAATGCGGTTCTGGAAAGACGAAAATGCCCGGCGGGGGAACGCCATAGCCCTTTCTGTCGCTGGCGAACGATACCGTGCTGGTGCCGCCCGTCACGCCATGCCAGGACCCGCCCACGGCCAGCACCTCATAACCATCCGTATACATTTTGGCTATACGTAGTGCAGCCTCATTGCTTTCAGCGCCAGTGTTGATGAAGATGGATTTACTCAGACCCTGCGGCATCCATTCGGTTGCCAGCTGTTTGGCCAGCCTGGCCACAACCTCGGGGATCATTCCGCTGAACAAATGGTAGGCCCGCTGGCCGGCGTCATTGATCGCCTTGACGATCTCGGGGTGGTTATGGCCCACCGTGGCCGACATCTGCCCGGAGGTGAAGTCCAGGATTTCACGACCTGTGTCATCCACCACAATGGCACCACGAGCCTCACGAAACAGATTGGGAAACGAATCGCCACCGTACCGCAGCAGATACTCTTTTGCTGCATTGCGAAGGTCCTGGTCCATCGTGCTTTCCTTAAAAATGATCATGACTTACATTGAGATTGTGTCTCCGCTAAGCAATATGGTCCAATGCAAAAATTGCATGACCATTGTGAAAGACGGCGTGCCCGAAAGCGCGCAGGGGTAGCGGCATGGACACGGGTTGGCTCTATGATTTCCTGGCCCTGATTGAAACGGGCAATTTCACGCAGGCGGCTTCGGTTCGCAATTGTTCCCAGGCCGCCTTCAGCCGTCGAATACAGAATCTAGAAAACTGGGCGGGCGCCAAGCTGATCGACCGCAGCGTCTACCCCATGCAGCTCACAGACGCCGGGGAAAAATTCCAGCGCAGTACCTTGAAGCTGACCAGCCATCTTGAAGATGCAAGGGCAGAACTGGGGCTGCACCAGGCCACCCACAACATCAAGATGGCGCTGACATATGCGCTGGGCACCGAAAAGCTGCCGGCCTGGTGGAAGCTTTGGTCAGGGAATGGCGAGATTGCCTGTACTACCGTGATGGGAAATATCTTCGAGACGACATCGGCCTTTACATCCGGCCTGGCCGACATCCTCATCTCGTACAGCCACCCTCTTTATCCCGGGTTCCAGCTGGAAGACGACCTTTACGAAAGAATCGTCATCGGCTCGGAAACGCTAGCCCCTTACTGCTCGAAAGAGTTGCTGGGCTCAGCCGGTTTTACGTTTCCGGGGACACCAGAACAACCCGTCCCGCTGCTGAACTACTCCATCCAATCGTATTTTTCCAAGGTTGTCCAACACATTCTGGACACATCAGAAGCTCAACTACACTCAAAAATAGCTTTCGAATCGGAAATGTCTTCCATACTTGCGAAAGCCGCCCAACAGGGGCTGGGCGTAGCATGGCTGACTGGCACCTCGGCACTGCAGGACATAGGGCCGGCATTGCGGCCGCTGGACAAGACGGCCACACAAACATGGTCGCAGGATCTTGACATCGTGGCCTATCGGGCCCACGCCAACCGCAGGCCGCACGTCTTGCGATTGTGGGCGGCGATGCGGGAAGCCGCTTGAACTTGAACTTGGGCTAAACGTCAGCGCAATTCCCTATAACAGCCAGGCGGCTGGGTCGGCCACTGAGCCTGGTCTCGCAGCCATTCCCCGGCAGCCAGCTTATCCACACAATATGTGCACAACCCTAGGCATAACCCGAGGACACTGGCGCTAAGTGCCCGGCCCTTCACGGAATCCAGGTACTTTGGTCAGCAAACCGTCACAAACCTCACTCGCCCGACACCGGCCCCCTCTTCCTGAACCCAAACGTCTCGTTTAGCCGTCTGCGCCTGGCTCACTTATCGCGCTGTGCACGGCCCGAAACTACCTGGCCGCCTCCGCGTGTATGATGCCTAACATTTCTCAACTTAAAACATATAGACGAGACAAGTTACAACCATGCGGAAGAATTTTCCGGTCACCGACATTGAAACGCGGGTACGCGCAGATCAGTACCTGATTTCCAAGACTGACAGAAAAGGCATCATCACCTACGCCAATCCGGCCTTTATCGACATCAGTGGCTATACACATGAAGAACTGCTGGGCCAACCCCACAATCTGATCCGTCACCCGGATATGCCTCCCGCAGTCTTCAAGGATTTTTGGGAAACGCTGCTGGCCGGCAAACCCTGGATGGGGGTCGTAAAGAATCGCCGCAAGGATGGCGGCTTTTATTGGGTATTCGCCAATGTCACCCCGCTGATCGAAAATGACACGATCACCGGCTACGCCTCCGTGCGCATCAAGGCTACCCGTGCGCAGATCGCCAATGCGCAGCATCTGTATCGACGGATGAATGAAGGCACGCTGAGCGGCCATGTGCTAAGGGAAGGCGAACTCGTGGCCACTGGCTGGCGGCGACTGCTGCAGCTTGCGCGTATGCCGTTCAAGCCCGGCCTGCGCCAGCACATGCTGCACCTGACGCTGCTGGCCGCCGGCACGACCGCCCTGGCCACCTGGTTCGCAGCAAA
>JBAYOJ010000078.1:0-9487 GCA_041678385.1 Burkholderiaceae bacterium
GCCATCATGCAAGGTTTGGACAAACTGGGAAAAGGTGATCTCACCATACATATTCCCACGATTCCACCCAATAGCCGCAACGAAGTGCACGCGCTCTACGGATATCTGCATCGTACACAGTCGGGCTTGCAGCGTACCGTAGCGGCCGTGCGCGACAGCGTGGTCGAAATCAACATTGGGGCAAACCAGATCGCCGCCGGGAATCACGATCTTTCCAGCCGTACAGAACAGCAGGCCGCATCGCTGCAAGAGACAGCGGCCAGCATGGAAGAGCTTGCCGCCACAGTAAAACAAAATTCCGACAACGCAAAACAGGCTGATGAACTTGCACGATCAGCCTCGACGATTGCCGGGCAGGGGGGCCAGGCTGTCGACGGTGTCATAGACAGCATAGGCCGTATTTCTGCAGGTTCCGACAAGATTGGTGATATTGTCGGTGTGATCGACAGCATCGCTTTCCAGACCAATATTCTTGCGCTCAATGCCGCCGTCGAGGCTGCCCGTGCGGGTGATCAGGGTAAGGGCTTTGCCGTGGTCGCCGCCGAGGTGCGTTCACTCGCTCAGCGCAGCGCCCAGGCGGCGCGCGAAATCAAGACACTGATTGAAGCCTCTGCCCAGGAAGTTCTGGAAGGCGAACAACAGGTGCAGTCGGCTGGTACAACCATGAAGGAATTACTATCGTCGATCAATCGCGTTGCGCAGATCATGCAGGATATCTCCAGCGCCTCGGACGAGCAGTCCAGTGGCATCGATCAGATCAATGTGGCGGTTACGCAGATGGATGCCGTCACCCAACAGAATGCGGCACTGGTCGAAGAGGCGGCCACTGCTGCCGAATCGCTGAATGAGCAGACCCGCAGGCTGGCGGATGCCATGGCTGTATTCAGTTTGCCCGCTCAGGCCGATGGACACGCAATAAGTGGCGGACATACGACAGGTCATGCAACGGGGGATTGCCTCTCAGGAACAGCCTCAATGGCGGCTTCACCGACATTGAGGCTGGCCTGAATGCAGGTCCAGGGGCAAGCCTGTCCCTTGTGGTATTCCGTGGAGCTGCCGGGCGCCGGGCAAGATGCCCGCGCCCGAGCTGCGCTTTCAAGTTTTTTATAGTGCAGGCTGGTTGCGGCGTTGCCAGGCCAGGGCGGCGAGCAGCAGCAGTACGAAGCCAATTAATGGGAACATCAAGGTGTTCACGGTTTCCCATCCGCCGGTATTGAGCAGATGGCCGGAACTGAATGAGGCTACGGCGACGGTACCGAATACCAGGAAATCGTTCAGGCCTTGCACCTTGCTGCGCTCTTCCGGCCGATAGCACTCGGTCAGCAATGACGTGGCGCCAATGAAGCCGAAGTTCCAGCCTACCCCTAGCAGGACCAGGCCACCCCAAAAGTGCAGCAGCTCAAGGCCGGCGAGATTCAGCACGCCCGCCATGCCTGTTAAGAGCAAACCCGCTGCGGTGATGCTGATCTTGCCAAAGCGGGCAATCAGATGGCCCGTAAAGAAGCTGGGACCAAACATGGCCAGCACGTGCCACTGTATGCCCAAGGCGGCTTCGCCGATGGTATGGCCACAGCCTACCATCGCCATTGGTGCGGCCGTCATGATGAAGGACATCAATCCATACGAGACAACGCCCGCCACCACTGCAACGATGAAAACCGGGGTGCGCGCGATCTCCAGCAGCGGACGTCCACCGCCAGTCGATGATGTTTCGTCATGCCGGGGCAAGCGCAGCAAGGCAAGTACCGGCAAAGCCAGCAAGGCCAGGCCTGCCTGCCCGAGAAAGCTGCCGGCGAAGGGGATGGCCCCCAGGCTGTCGCGCGTCCAGATGACGACTTGTGGGCCGATGATGGCAGCGACGAGGCCGCCTATCATCACCCGTGAGATAGCAATGGAGCGCATGCTTTCTTCCACGGTGTCCGCCGCGGCAAAGCGGTAGCTTTGCACGCAGGCACCGTAGTAACCAGCAAGCGCTGTCCCGACGCAGAAGGTCAGAAAGTCGGCCCGCACGATACCGAAGGTCGCGACCAGACCAGCCAGAATGGCCAATAATGCTGCAAAGAGATAGGCGTTGCGCCGCCCGATGCGGCGCATCAGCCAGGCGGCCGGCAAGGTCGAGAGCGCCAGGCCCAGGTTGTACAGACTGACCGGCAACGTGGCAAGGGAAGGATCGTCGGCGAGCATTTGTCCGACGATACCTCCCAGGGAAATGATGATGGGTGGCGATGCCCCGCCTAACGCCTGGGCCGCCATGAGCACGCCGATATTGCGCGTGGCGCGCGATTTTCCACCTGCCTCTGCTGATATTGCCGCTGCCATACCTGTCTCGTCCCACCGTCTTATATTATGGAGGAATAATTATATTCCTTATTGATATAAGGGTGGCCGCGAGCTGCGGGCCAGAGCGTGTTGCCCGGCAAACAGCAATGCCGTCTCGTCAGCTCAGAAATGCTGCGCGACGACTTCCTGGAAAGCTTCGCTCGCCGTCTTGCCCGTGCGCATCAGCTGGCTGATTTCGTCGGCATACTGGGCGATACCTTCCGGTAGAGTGTCGCGGTTCGCCCGGAAATAGGCATATTTGTCTTGCTCAATGGTGTCAGTAACGGGTTTGGGAGCGGCTGCGCGCACCCGGGTGGCAGTGCTGCCATTGCCGCTGCGTGCTACTGCGTTGCCACGAGGTGCCCGCTTGCCAGCGATGCCGTCGCGCACGGCATCAATTGAAAACTCTGACGACAGGGAATCTGCAACATTGCCGGTTTCGTTCAGGCGCAACAGCAGGTGTTTGCCATCAAAGCCCATCTTACGGTCGCTGAGGCCGATGATCTGATAGATGGGAGATTTGCCATGGCCGGGAAACTCAAACTGTACCCGGTCTCCGTAGGATTCCATGTGTGCCAGAACCGCTTTCAGGAAATCGGCGGAGAGGGATTCAAGTGTGCCATTCCAGCGTTTTGTACGGGAGGTGCTCAAGATGGAACTATCCAGACGAGTTTTGAAAAGGGTATAAATTGTACGCCCACGAATCAATTTTTGAGAAAAAAAGTGCAGCCGGCCTGTTTCCCTCGGGATGCTATGCTTAGTGGTTGGGTAGCACAGGGTCAATACGCTGTGCATCTATACCCGTAGTAGGACGTCGGGAGTTCTGGAATGCAAGGCTGGAAACGCAGGGTCATCTATGTGAGCCTGTACGAAGGGATCGCCATCGCTTTGACTGCGACGGTATTGGCATTGTTGGGCCATGCGCCCATGGATTCCCTGGTGGCATCAGTCGGGGCGTCCTTGTTGGCGGTGACGTGGAATCTGATATTCAATGCCATGTTCGAAGCCTGGGAACGCCGGCAGGTCGTCAAGGGCCGAAGCATCCGGCGACGCATCGCCCATGCGATCGGCTTCGAGGGCGGGCTGGTGGTTTCCATGGTCCCGTTCTTCGCCTGGTGGCTGGAAGTCAGCCTGTGGCAGGCCTTCGTCATGGACCTCGGGTTCATCGTATTCTTTCTTGTTTATACCTTCATTTTTTCCTGGGCATTTGACAGGGTATTCGGCCTGCCGGCTTCGGCGATGCCTGTGCCTGTTGCCGCGCAATAGCTTTTTTTATAGCGACGGGCCCTGGGTTGCGGAAGCTGCGTTCCTTCTGAGGGCTATTGGGGTTCAGGCCAGCCCCTTCCCCCTTGTATTACGCTGCTTCAAGCGATGGAACCCAGCACGCTTGCACGGTCTACCGGGCGGGTTTCCACATATTGAAGCATACGGGTGTCAAACAGTTTGATGAACGCCCCTAGTGGGTTGGCATCGGGATAAGCCCAGCCGGCAAGATTGGCGGCGATTGCACTGGCCTGCAGCAGCTCGTCTTCCGTGACTCTGAGCTCGTATTTCTTTAACAGTGCCTTGACATCATCAGGCGTGCGTACCGCGGGTAATACAAGCTCGTGCTGCAGCCGGTAAACGAATACGCGAGGCGTCCCGGTACGATTACGCAGGGCCTGATTCTGGGCCAGTTCGAGCGTGCCGGCCAGCCAGAAAGCATGGCGGCCGGTTACCGAAACTTCATCCGCATTGCTACGGTCGGTGCCATGATAAACAAGCGTGCCCGCAGGCAGTGTAAATTCAGACATGGTGGAAGACTCCCTGTTTTTGGGTATGTAATTCGGGTGCCCCATTCTCTCTGAAAAACGACGGGCCGTCATCCTGTCTGTCGGGATGAAGAAGCGCGCAGCAACGAAAAAACCCTTTGCAATGCGATGACTGCAAAGGGCCTGAAAACTGGTGCCGCTTGCCGGATTCGAACTGGCGACCTTTTCATTACGAATGAACTGCTCTACCAACTGAGCTAAAGCGGCGAAAGCCAATAATTATACACACATGGCTTCACTCTTGACTAGAGGGTTTGCGCACGGACGTCTCAGGATTGATGGAGCCGTTCTCGGGGTCTTCCTGGTAGAGGCGGACGGCGGAGGGGAAGAGATCCCAGGCCGACATGAACAGTGCGGCGGCGAGGGGCCCGATAACAAAACCATTCAGGCCAAAGACGGAAAGACCGCCGAGGGTGGACACGAGAATGATCCAGTCAGGCAGCTTGGTGTCCTTGCCCACCAGTATGGGACGCAAGATATTGTCGATAAGGCCGATCACCAATACCCCGAACAGCGCAAGCACGACCCCTTCGACGATTGCGCCGGATACCAGGAAATACACCGCCACAGGAGCCCAGATGAGGGCAGCCCCGACCGCTGGCAGCAGCGACAGCAGCGTCATGATGACGCCCCATAACAGTGCGCCTTGTATCCCGAGTATCCAGAACATTACGCCACCCAGAGTCCCCTGAGTAATGGCGACGACGATGTTGCCTTTCACAGTGGCGCGGATCACCGTTGCGAACTTGCGTATGAAATGCTGCTTGTGCTCTTCGCTCAGGGGGATCAGCTGCTTGCCGTGACGCGCCAGTTGAGCACCATCACGCAACAGGAAGAACAGCACATACAGCATGACGCCCAGCCCGATCAGCAGCTGGGCGGTGTTTTGCCCCAGGCTCACGGCTTGCGTGGCGATGAAGCGCCCGCCTGCAACGGCGCCCTGAGTCAATCTTTCCTGTATGCCGAGCAAGTCGCCCAAACCCAGAAAGCTGAGTGCGTTGTGGACGGATGGTGGCAAGGCGTTGACGATTTGTGTGAAATAGATGCCCAGATTGAACTCGCCAGAGGCGATGCGCTTATATGCGGAGGCGATTTCCTGGATCAGCGCCACTGAGATCACGATCATGGGGATGATCACGATAAGCAGGACGATCAATAAGGTGACCGTGGCGGCCAGGTTGGCGCGACCCCGGAACTTGGCCTGCAGCCTTCGCTGCACCGGATGGAACAGCACTGCCAGCGCTGTGGCCCAGAACAGGGCGGCGTAATAAGGCAGCAGTATCCATATAAAGCCAACGGTGGCAGCCGTCAGCATTACCATGAAACTACGGAAGTAAAGGCTCGAATTTTTCATTCGGCATCCAGGATGTTGAGGAGCCGCAGCTTTTCTTCGCCGCAGGCCCGGTATCTACCGAGCCTGGAAATTCTATGCCAAAGATGGTTTCCTCGCTTGCCTTGTGGGGGAGAAAGTCCTGCCACATCTTTTCGGCAGCCCCCCAAGCTGTGCCGATTCATTTCACGACCGCTTCCGATGAGGACTGATTCAGGGCTTATTCCCCCAGCAATTCTGCCAAGGGTTGAAGGTTCTCCACGTGTTCGGAAACGACCTTCACTGCCACGACTATCGGCACGCAGATCAGCATTCCCCAGATCCCCCAGAGCCAGCCGCCAAACAACAGTGCCACAAACACGGCCATGGGATTCATCTTTGCAATGCGCCCCGTCATCCACGTGGCCATCAAGGTGCCAACCAGGGAGGCGATCAGCAGATTCACGCCCACCAGCACCGCCATCATCGTGAAGGACTCGAACTGCAGAAAAGCTGCGGCTCCTGTTCCCAACGCGGCGATGAGGGTGCCAAAATAAGGGATGATATGCAGGAGCGCTGCCGCAATGGCCCAAGCACCTGGGTTGTCCAGGCCCACCACATGGAAGGCTGCCCAGCTTGCCAGACCTAGCGCTACATTGGTCACCAGCAGCATGAACATATATTTCTGTATGGAGCCGTTGATATTGTCCAGAATCTGTACGGTGATTTTCTTCTGGGATAGCGAGGGTCCGGTGAGCTTGACCAGCTTGCGTTTGAACGTGTTGCCGGAAGCCAGTCCGAAAAACACGATGAACAATACGACGACGAACTGAGCGACCAGGCCTGCCGCTGTCATGGAGCCGGCCAGCAGCCATTCGGACAAATCGAAAGTGGGTTTGGCTGGAGGAGCCGGCGCGGTAGGGATGCTTTCCTCGTCGCCTCCGGGCTGCGTAGCGGTGGGCAAGGCGTGCTTGAGCGATTCAGCGGCCGCCTGCAGCTTCTCATACATGCCCGCCTGGCCATCATCAAGCCGCGCCAGCGCGCTGCGGATCTTCCATGTGGCCAGGGGCAGCTCGTCGACAATGACACGGGCTTCGCGATAAAGAGTGTTAGCCAGCAGGGCGGTTGAACCAATGAGTGCCAGCGTCACCAGCCCTGCGCCCACTACCCGAGGTAAGCGTGCCCGCTCGATCCACGATACGATGGGGTTCAAGGTGTAGGAAAGCAGAATACCGAACAGCAGCGGGATGAAAAAATCCGCTGCCCACTGCAGGCAATAGAGCAAGGCAATGGTAGCGAGTATCCTCAAGGCCCAGGCGGAAGGCGGCGCCGATGGAACCGGGGTCGCAGGAAGAATAGGGCGATCATCCCCTGATGTGTGAGGTGGCTCGGGCCTGGTTTCTTGCTCCTCCGAACCATCGGGGGTGTGACCCGCTTCCGAGGGAAACGCAGGCCCTTGCCATTGTTGCGCTGGTCTGTCATTCATGTTGTTGTTCGGGAACGGTATGCGTTCTGACCGGGCCGCTCCTCTGAGTCTTGTTTGCGCATTGTCCGGCAGCAAGCAGTATGCCATCGTGGGCATGCAGGCCGTCAGGCAATCTGTTGTAGCGTGCCTGCGCATCGTACTTTTCAAGGCTTGGGTTGATAGACTCAAGGCTTGGGTTGATAGACTGAAAATCAGGAGATGACATGAAGCGTTTACTGCTCTTATTCGTGATTGCATTGGCAGGTTGCCAGACCGGCGCCAAGCAAACATCGGTGGCGATGACGGATGACGACCCCTGCGGGGCCAATGCATTCAAGCGCCTCGTCGGCACGGCCGGTGACAAAGTTGCCGACGACATGTTTCCGGTGGGTACCCGTGTATTGCGCCCAGGCATGGTCATGACGATGGACTATCGGCGTGACAGATTGAACGTGGTAATTGGCGAGTCAGGCGTCGTTGATCGCGTGCATTGTGGTTAGCTGTTTGGGCATACCGATTGCTCCAGGCCAAACCAGCTGTGGTGCAATGTGACGTTTTCGTGACCAATCTACCTCCAGTCCGTGGCGGGACAAGCACTTAGCGTTCATGTCCCCGGGTTATCCCAGGGGTTGTGCACAGTTGATGTGGATAAAGATCGAATGTTGCCAACATGAAGAAACACTGCTTCCACGACGCTACGGTCGGTCCCGCGGTATGCTGGCCGCCGGCCAAGACTTACGAAGGGGGAATCCATGTTCCGGATCCTGGTGCTTTCAGCGGCGCTTGTTCTTGCAGGGTGTGCGACGACCCGCCCATCCCTGCCCACTCAAACGGGTGTGGATCTTCAACGATATGCCGGGACCTGGCATGAGCAGGCCCGCCTGCCGAATCGCTTTCAAAAAGACTGCGTCGCTGACGTTCGCGCCGACTATGCTTTGCAGCCTGATGGCAAGCTGGCTGTGACCAACCAATGCCGCCAAAAAGACGGGAGCATCCAGGTGGCGAACGGTGAAGGCAGGTTGGCTGGTCCCAGTGATCAACACGACCCGGCCCGGCTTGAGGTCCGTTTCGCCCCGGAATGGACTTCCTGGCTACCCATGGTGTGGGGCGACTACTGGATCATCCGGCTGGATGATGGCTATCAGTATTCCCTCGTAGGTACGCCAGACCGTAAGTATCTGTGGGTACTTTCGCGTAACGAACGCGCAGATGAAGCGACAGTGAAGCAACTGCTGGATTACGCCGGCACGCTGGGTTTCGCGGTTGAAGATGTCGTAAAGACCAACAGCAGGCGATGACGCGCCGGCGCGTCATCGCCTGCTCTGAGGTTTACGGCGTTGCAGGCCCGATAAACGACTTGGTGCTGTACAGGGAATGGTCCAGGCGCCGGATCACTGGCAAACCGGCGGCATCTGTGGGCTGGCCGTGGATGTAATCCATCAGCATATCAACGTCTTGTGCCCCAACGTCGATGCGGCGTTCGCCGGTGATGTTGGCCAGGGTGGTGTAACCGTCGCCGCCCCTGGCATTGAAGTACGGTACAAACAGATGGTATGTGCGGGATTCATCCAGCGGCAGCCAGGTGCCGGAGGCCCGGTGATAAACCTCGAAGCCGTTGGCGCGAGCCCCTTTGGGCTGGCGCGCGTCGACATCCCAGCGCAGGCCGCCAGTGTAAGGGTAGGCGCCTGTACTGCCGTTGCTTCCAAATACAGCCTCCAGCCCATCTTCCACCATTGACATGGCTTCGGCGCCGGTCACGCTAAGCTTCCATAATTTATTATCAAAGGGCAGGACTTCAATCACATTTGCGGCAGTAATTGTGCCTTCAAGGGGCACACGCACTCCTCCCCCGCTCTGCAGGGAAAAATCCACGCCGCCGTATTGACGTTCGGCAATATCGAGATACGCCTGGGCGACAAACTGCTGGATGTCGCCGCCCCGCACGTCAACACTGGCTTCCGCGTTGCAGGACACGCTGGAGCTACCGTGGTCTATGGAGCCTGGGCCACCGGGTACACGGCGCAGGCATAGTTCTGTCGGGGCGCTAGCTACCACGGTTTCCTTGAAAACCTCTATGCTTTCCCGGTAGGGCTGCAGCAGGGCTGTGGCTGCGGCGTCAGGTGCCGTCACACGTAGAAAACCGCTGGCAAGGATATCGGCTTCAAAAGCCTTGCGGTCCGCCTCGTTTGCAGGTGTGTCACCAACTTGAAAGTCGTCGCCGATCAGCACTCGCGGCGTACCCTCACAGCCCGTGACACGGCCGCTACTGTCGAATTTCACCCGCAACTCACCTATCGCCTGAGAGTATTCCCAGGCCTGGGCAAGGCATACGGGTTCCCCATCACGGTTGGTACGTGTTTCGGCGTAGGGGCCAGCGGATGTCCCTACACCGTAGGTGGAAAGTTCGCCCGGCCCCAGCAATGAATGCGAATCCCCACCGATGACGACGTCGACCCCCGAAAGCGACGACAACACGTGCTTGTCGAAGTCGTAACCGATATGGGTCAGGAGCACAATCTTGTTGACGCCCTGTGATTTCAGGCCGTCAATAGTGCGTTGAGCTGCGGTGATCTCATCTTCGAA
>JBAYOJ010000079.1:0-9355 GCA_041678385.1 Burkholderiaceae bacterium
CACACTGGCGGCCTTTTCCCCGGAAATTCGCCGCGAAGCCGATGAGCTCAAGCGCTTTCTGATGCACAACCTCTATCGGCATTCCCAGGTAATGCGCATGACAGGCAAGGCCCGCCGCATCGTACGCGAGCTTTTTGTGGCTTTTCGCGACGAGCCGCGCCTGCTGTCCAGCGAATACCGGCGTGACGATCCTGTGCTGCAGGCACGAGCCATCGCGGACTATATCGCGGGCATGACCGATCGCTACGCCATCAGTGAACACCAGAACCTGTTTCAGATGTAGGCGGGCGTTTGCCCGGCCATGCCGGGCGGCCGGCGTTCGGTTCAGGCGTGTTGTTTCAGCATGGGGGCCAGATAGTGCCCCGTGTGGCTTTCCGGGCAGGCGATGATGTCTTCAGGGGTGCCCTGGGCAACGATGCGGCCGCCGCCGCTACCGCCTTCCGGGCCCATATCTATCACCCAATCGGCGGTCTTGATCACGTCCAGATTGTGTTCGATGACCACCACCGTATTGCCCGCATCCACCAGCTTGCGCAGGACATCCAGCAGCATGGCAATGTCCTGGAAGTGCAGGCCTGTGGTCGGCTCATCAAGAATGTAGAGCGTGCGCCCGGTGCTGCGGCGGGAAAGTTCCTGAGAAAGCTTTACGCGTTGTGCTTCGCCACCCGACAGTGTGGTGGCGCTTTGCCCCAGGCGCAGGTAAGACAGCCCGACATCCATCAATGTATTCAGCTTGCGGGCGATGGCCGGCACGGAACTGAAATACACCAGGGCCTGTTCCACCGTCAGGTCGAGCACTTCGCTGATGTTGCGGCCGCGATAGCGGATTTCCAGGGTTTCCCGGTTGTACCGTTTGCCGCCGCAGACGTCGCAATTGACGTACATGTCCGGCAGGAAATGCATTTCCACCTTGACCACGCCATCGCCTTGGCAGGCTTCGCAGCGCCCCCCCTTTACGTTGAAGGAAAAGCGGCCAGGGTCATAGCCGCGTGTACGGGCGTCAGGCACACCGGCGAAGAGTTCCCGGATGGGCGTGAACATGCCCGTATAAGTGGCGGGATTGCTGCGTGGGGTGCGGCCAATGGGGCTTTGATCCACGCTGATGATTTTGTCGAAGTGAGAGAGGCCGTCCAGGCTGTCGTAGGGGGCGGGTTCCGTCTGTGCGCGGTGCAGGGCGCGTGCGACCGCGATGGCAAGGGTGTCGTTGATGAGCGTCGACTTGCCCGAGCCTGACACACCCGTGACACAGACAAAACGGCCTGCCGGGATGGACAGGTCAACGGATCGCAGATTGTTGCCCCGGGCGCCCTTGAGCACCAAGCAGGCCTGATCGGCTTCAACAGGCCGGCGGGCGGGGATTTCGATACGTCGTGCGCCGCTGAGGTACTGGCCGGTCAGCGAATCAGGGTCATTGGCAATATCTTCGGGCGTGCCGGATGAAACCACTTCGCCGCCATGTTCGCCTGCGCCAGGCCCCATATCAAGCACGAAATCGGCCGACCGGATCATGTCTTCGTCATGTTCAACCACGATGACGCTATTGCCCAGGTCGCGCAGATGGCGCAAGGTCTGGATCAGCCTGTCGTTATCGCGTTGGTGCAGGCCGATGGAGGGTTCGTCGAGCACGTACATCACACCGGTCAACCCCGAGCCGATCTGGCTGGCCAGCCGGATGCGCTGGGCTTCCCCGCCAGAAATGGTGTCGGCACTGCGATCCAGCGACAGATAGCTGAGCCCGACGTTGTTCAGAAAGCGCAGGCGGGCAACGATCTCGCGGATGATGCGTTCAGCGACTTCCTTGCGGGCGCCATGCAGCGATAGGTTCTCGAACCATTCCAGACAATCGAGCAGCGACAGCGCCCCGACTTCGTAAATGGGTTTGCCGCAGGACGAGTCACCTGGTTCGTCGCCGATCAGCACGTGGCGGGCGTCGGTGCGCAACCTGGAGCCGTGACAGTCCGGGCATACCTTGGTGTGTCGAAGCTTGCCCAATTCTTCGCGCACGGCACTGGAATCGGTTTCCCGCCAGCGCCGTTCCAGGTTGGGGATCACCCCTTCGAAAGGGTGCTTTTTGACTGTGCTGCGACCTTTCTCGTTGATATAGAGGAAGGGGATCTCTTCTTCGCCGGAGCCGTAGAGAACACGCTGGCGGATGTCTTCGGGCAGCATCTCGAATGGGGTTTCGAGATCGAAATCGTAATGGGCGGCCAGGCTGGTGAGCAGGGTGTGGGTGAAAGCATTGCGCCGGTCCCAACCGCTGATGGCGCCACTTGCGAGACTGAGTTCGGGAAAGGCGACGATGCGGCGCGGGTCGAAGACGTCCACGTTGCCCAGGCCGTCGCAGCTGGGGCAGGCCCCGGCGGGGTTGTTGAAGCTGAAGAGCCGGGGCTCCATTTCGGTGAGGCTGTGATGGCAGACCGGACAGGCATAGTGGCTGGAGAACGGGTGCTCATTGCCGTTGTCCATTTCCAGCGCGATGGCACGCCCATTGGCCAGACGCAGGGCAGTTTCAAAGCTTTCGCCCAGGCGTTGCTTGGCTTCGGGGCGGATGCGCAGGCGGTCGACCACGACATCGACATCGTGTTTCTCTGTTTTCTTCAGCGGTGCGATGTCTTCCATGGGCAGCATTTGGCCATTGATGCGCAAACGCACGTAGCCCTGGGCCTGCAGGCTGGCGAATTCGTCTTCAAAACTGCCCTTGCGGCTGCGTGCCACCGGCGCCAGGATGGCCAAACGGCTTTCCGGTGCCCATTCCAGCACGCTGTCCACCATTTGCGCCACGCTCTGGGCCTGTAGCGGCAGACCATGTTCCGGGCAATAGGGGGTGCCCACGCGCGCGTACAATAGGCGCAGATAGTCGTGGATTTCAGTGATGGTGCCTACAGTGGAGCGCGGGTTATGGCCGGCCGACTTCTGTTCGATGGAAATCGCTGGCGACAAGCCTTCGATCAGGTCCACATCGGGCTTGCTCATCAATTGCAGAAACTGCCGGGCATAGGCCGACAGGCTCTCGACATAGCGGCGCTGCCCCTCGGCATAAAGCGTGTCGAATGCCAGCGACGATTTCCCGGAACCCGACAGGCCGGTTACGACAACCAGCTTGTGCCGGGGCAGATCGATCGAGACATTCTTCAGGTTGTGCGTGCGTGCGCCGCGAATGCGGATTTCTTCCATCCCGTATCCATGCCTAGGTTTACCAATGGCCAACTTGCTACTATAGCGCGCAGTGAATTTCCACGAATACGAGAGTAAGCTTTCATGACTCAGGCAGCCGCAAGCGCTGACAAACCTCAACGCCTCAGGCTGACGCCTGTAGAACGGAAAGCCAGCATCATGCTGGCATTGCTGTTTGCCTCGCGCATGCTGGGCTTGTTCCTGCTGACGCCCGTGTTTGCCGTGGCCGCGCAAGCCATCCCAGGTGGCAATGATGCGACCCGTGTCGGGCTGGCCCTGGGCGCCTATGGCCTGACACAGGCGGTGATGCAGATCCCCTTGGGTATGGCCTCCGACCGCTACGGCCGCCGCGTCGTCATCGTCGGCGGTATGGTCATGTTCGTCATTGGTGGTGTCATCTGCGCGCTGGCCCAGGATGTCAATTGGATCATCGCCGGGCGCACACTGCAGGGCCTGGGCGCAGTGTCCGCCGCCATCACAGCCTGGGTGGCCGATGCCACGCGGCCGGAAGTCCGCACCCGCGCCATGGCTATGGTCGGTGCATCCATCGGGCTGTCCTTTGCCGTGTCCCTGGTGCTCTCCCCAGTCATTGTTGGCAGTTTTGGGCTATCCGGCCTGTTCTGGGCGATCAGCCTGTTGGGTTTCATATGCCTGCTTATTGCGGGTTTTGCGGTCCCGGCCGTTCCCAGGCAGGAAGAAGACATCGTTCAGGCACGGGTGCGCGACGTGCTCTCGCACGCAGATCTGCTGCGGTTGAACTTCGGTGTGTTTGTGCTGCACAGTGTCCTGATGGCGCTGTTCATCGTCATGCCCGGGCTGCTTGCGCAGTTGGGCGGCTACGATTCGGGCAGTCTCTGGAAGGTGTATCTGCCTGTCATTGCACTGTCCTTCGTGGCCATGGTGCCCGCGGTTTTCTATACTGAGACACGCCGCCTGCACAAAACCGCGCTGGAAGCCGCCGTGGCGGGCATGATGGTCGTGCTGGCGCTCATGCCCTGGTACACGGACTCCTTCGCCGCCATATTCACACTGCTGGTGCTGTTTTTCGTCGCTTTCAACGTGCTTGAAGCCCTGCAACCGTCGCTGGTGTCCAGGGTGGCGCCCCCCGCTTACAAGGGTCTGGCTCTGGGCTTTTACAATACCGCCCAGTCGCTGGGGATCTTTCTGGGCGGGGTGATGGGCGGCGTGCTGGCAGGCATGGGCAACGGCGCCCATGTGTTCTGGCTGGCGGCCGCGCTCAGTGCTCTATGGCTGCTGACCGCTCGCGGGATGAAGCAGCCCACTTGAAGCATGGTAGCGGCTTCATGCCGGGCAGTGTGCAGGCGCCCGGGCTGGTATTTCCAGGGGCAGCACGGGTGGATGCCCGTGACTCTCCGTATATGCACGTGCTGTAGTGCCGCCCTAAGCGGCTATGCACGATAATCATGCAAGAACCCATTTCAACATACAGGTGTAAATATGGCCTCCGTCAACAAAGTCATACTCGTCGGTAATCTCGGTCGGGATCCCGAAGTCCGCTACAGCCCTGATGGCGCGGCAATCTGCAACAT
This sequence comes from Burkholderiaceae bacterium, assembly GCA_041678385.1. Taxonomy (GTDB): domain Bacteria; phylum Pseudomonadota; class Gammaproteobacteria; order Burkholderiales; family Burkholderiaceae_B; genus Yanghanlia. Next base: position 4,725 of record JBAYOJ010000079.1, read on the forward strand.
CTCGCTGGCCACCACCTCGCAATGGAAAGACCGCAACACCGGCGAGCGTCGTGAAGAAACCGAATGGCACCGCATCGTCTTTTACAACCGTCTGGCGGAAATCGCCGGCGAATACCTGCGTAAAGGCCGTTCCGTCTACGTAGAAGGCCGTCTCAAGACGCGTAAGTGGCAAGACAAAGATACCGGCCAAGACCGCTATTCAACTGAAATCGTCGCCGATCAGATGCAGATGCTGGGCGGTCGCGGCGATGACATGGGCGGCGGCGGTGGTGGTGGCGATTTCAATCAGGCGCCCGCACCGTCACGCGCCCCGCAGCAGCGCCCCGCACCTGCGCAACAGCGTCCCGCCACGCAAGAACCCAGCAATCTGGCCGACATGGACGACGATATCCCGTTCTGAGTGCGACCAGGTGCCCCGGCAGGCGTGAATGCGCATCTGCCGGGTTGAATTGATTGACGTCAGGAAAGAAGCCGCGTTGTGTGGCCTTGGGCTTCCAGCAAGGAAACCGCCTTTCTGTCGAAGGACACAAAAACGTCCCCGCCCAGCCAGCTACCCTCAAAGGCGATGGCTCCGTCAGCGAAGTCGCCGCCTGCGGCAAGCACAGCTAACCCTGCTTCGACGGCTGGGCGATTCATCACGACTTTATCGGAGTCCGACAAGGCACGGACAGCCTGGGTAACATCGACTCTCGATAGTTTGGCACCTTTGAGAAGCACCCAGACCAGTTCACACAGGCAAGGGAGCGGTACTGCGATCTGTGCGGCTTCTTGCAGCAGAGCAGCCGCTTTCGCCGCCTGTTGGGGGTCATCCTGTAGCACGGCGCGGACAAGCACATTGGTGTCAGCCGTGAGTCTCATTCCTCACCCTCCCAACCTTTGGCGGCGATCTTGTTGATTTCCTCAATACTGAGAGTCCTTTCGGATTTGCCCGCCAGTAAACCGATGAAGTCATCAATTGAACCCACGGGCTGTGCCGCTCGAATCCGCAGTTGCCCGCCGGGCAATTGGTCCAGGCTGACGCGTTCGCCAGGTTTGATGCCCAGATAGTTCAGCAGTTCCCGCTTGAGCGTGATTTGCCCTTTTTTCGTGACGACCAGGGTTGTGGTCATGGATGACTCCTTCGAGTAATGCCGCCGTGTTGGCGACCTATATAGTTATCATAGCGTCAGGTAGCCTCATATGGTAATGTGATTTTCAATTACCAACAAGGCTGTAAAGATTAACGCAAGGATCATTAAGTCATTCAATATGTCAGCCGCAAGCGCCGCCCCATCCGACAACCCTATTCAGCGTTAGCCACTTCATGAACTGCCAGCATTCGGGCAAAACTGCGCAGCACGGGTTTTTCGATCAGCTTTCCTTCATAGACCAGCAGGTCGCCGTCTGATTTTTGGAAGGCTGCGATCACGTTTCTTGCGTATTCCACGCTGGCGTCGTCGGGGTGAATGTGGTGTTGATGTCGGCAATCTGCTTGGGGTGAATGGCGCCTTTGCCGGTGAACCCCAGTTCTGCCGACAGCTGGGCTTCGCGCAGCATTCCGTCGCGGTCTTCCGGGTCGAGGTAGGGGACGTCGATGGCGTCCAGGCCGGACGTGGCGGCCGCATGGGCAACGCGTGAGCAGGCATACTGAAGTGCCATCCAGGTGGATTTGCAGCGCAGGTCGGCGGCCATATCGACGCCACCGAAGAACAGCGCTTCGATGCGGTCACTGGCGCGCCCGATATCATGAGCGGCTACCAGGGCTTCGTTGGTTTCTATGATGACGTGCAGGCGTGTCGGCAGCTTGTATTCGTCGAGCAGATCGCTCAGATTGCGGACTTCTTCAGGCCCTTTGACCTTGGGGAGCATGATGGCCGGTACTTGGTGAGGCGCCTGCAGCATGGCCTGAGCTGCCATCGACCGTGCGCAGGCAGTTCAAGCAGCAAGCGGCGTTGCGGGGCTGAAGCCACGGGGCAGCCCTGCACGGGATATGGCCCCTTCCAGCCGCAGATTCGGAAGGCCTTCGCGCAGGATGTCGCGTACCGCGATTAGCTTTTCGATGTCGATACCGGTGCGTACACCCATGGATTCCAGCATATAGACGGCGTCTTCCATGACGATGTTGCCGCTGGCGCCGGGTGCGAAAGGGCAGCCGCCTGTGCCGGCAAGCGAAGCGTCGAAGAGCTTGACGCCCGTATCAAGTGCCGCCACCAGGTTGGCCAGGCCGGTGCCGCGCGTATCGTGGAAGTGGGCGGCAACGGGAATGTCCCCGGCTTCTGCCTGTACCGCCCGGAAAACCTCGGTCACCAGTGCCGGTGAGGCATAGCCGACGGTATCGGGAATGATGAGTTCTTGCGCACCGGCTTCAAGCAGGGCTGCGGCCCAGCGGACGACCTCGGACACTGCTACCTTGCCTTCGTAAGAGCAGCCGAGCGCTGTCGCCAGGCCGGCACAGATGATGGGGCGCTTGTCGGCAGGGAGTTCTTTCGTATGGGCGATGATGTTGCGGAATTCATCGAACGAGGCTTCGCGGCTGCGCCGGACGTTCTTCTGGTTATGGGTTTCGCTTACCGACATGACGAAGTTCAGCTTATGTACGCCGAGTTCGAAGCCGCGCTGCGCGCCTTTCAGATTGGGGACCAGGGCCGAGACGGTGAGCCCGTTCACCTTGAGCGATTCCCGCGTGACAGTTTCCGAGTCGGCAAACTGCGGCAGCACCTTGGGTGGTACGTAGGACGTGACTTCGATTTCAACTACCCCGGCTGCGGCTTCTGCGCGTACCCAGCGCACTTTGTCTTCGGTCGCCATGAAGTCGCTGACACCCTGGATGCCATCGCGCAAGCCGACTTCGCGCATCACTACATCTCGTTCCATGACCATCGCTCCTGAGATCAGGTTTATGTGTTCAGACATATTGTACTGACCCCCCATCAGGAGGCGTCGATATAAGCTTCCCTAGGGGAAATGCAAAACAGGTGCCCGTTTCCAGGGCACCTGTTGAAGCGGCAGCCGCTCGGGCGAGCGGCGCTTGCTTGTAACGAACGTGTTGCGATTACTGCTCGGTGGGGATGTCGGCGTTCTTGATGACTTCAGCCCACTTCTTGGTTTCGCTGGCCTGGAAGGCCGCCAGTTCTTCCGGAGTGCCGCCACCCGGCGTGCCCATGCGCTCGATAATCCAGTCTTGGACCTCGGGTTCTGCGATGATGGCGTTGATATCTTCGCTGACCTTCTGAACGATCTCCTTGGGCGTGCCGGCAGGAGCGTAGAAGCCCCACCATGCGCTGATTTCGAAGCCGGGCAGGCCGGATTCAGCAATGGTCGGGATATCGGGCATGGCTGCAATGCGTTCGCGGCTGGTGACGCCCAGGCCTGTTGCTGCGCCAGAACGTACGTGCGGCAGCAGGACGGAACTGTTGTGGAACAGAACCTCGAAGTGGCCAGCCAGCAGGTCAGTCGTCATGTGGGAGCTGGATTTGTACGGAATGCCCAGCAGATCCTTGATGCCCATGCGCTGCTTGAGCATTTCACCCGACAGGTGGCCGGTGGTGCCGGCGCCAGGGTGCCCATAGCGCAGCTTGCCAGGGTTCTCCTTGATGTAGGCCATCAGCTCGTCAAACGTCTTGACGGGGACGCTGGGGTGTACCACGAACAGATTGGGCATGGACATGGCCATGGTGATCGGCTCGAAGTCCTTGACCGGATCGTAGGGCAGGTTGTCCATGACGCTGACACCGACCGACATGCCACCGATGGTGCTCAGAAGTAGGGTATAGCCGTCAGGGGTCTGCTTGGCGGCACGTTCCGTACCGATGATGCCACCCAGACCGGCGACGTTTTCGATCAGAACCGACTGACCCCATTTTTCGCTCAGCTTATGGGCAACCAGACGGCCGATGGAGTCAGGGCTGCTGCCCGTAGCCGCAGCGACCATGATCTTGACGGCTCTTTCGGGGTAGTTTTCAGCCGATTGTGCTTGTACCGAAGCGACGGCAGACACGGCAAGCGTCGCCGAAGCAAAAAGGGTTCCGAAAAGCTTTGAGAATATCGTGCGTCTCACAAAAAGTCTCCCGTACAACGAAGGGGGTTGATAATTGCAGGGCCGGCTTCTTGGGCCGACTCCGAGAAGAGTGCATACTCTAGGGGCCGATGAAGGTATGATGGGTGCTTAAAAGGCATACCTGCTATGCCCGGGTGGTCGGGGTCGGCTGCTTGGCAGCGCATGCCGCTCTTCAAGAATATGGGTTTGAACGACAAGGATATCAATGAGCGCAAATAGTATTGTCGATTGTGAACTACCCGGCCCAGCATCGCGGCCGGTGACCGCAGCGCCTGCCGGCACCACGGATACCCACTTTCATATCTTCGGGCCGACAGACCGTTACCCGCTCGCTCCCGGCCGCCTTTACAATCCGGGTTATTCCCCAGTCACAGAATACCGAAAGATGGCGCGCACCGTGGGGATAGACCGCACTGTCATAGTTCAGGCCAGTGTTTACGGCACCGATAACCGCTGCCTGGTGGACGCCATTGCGGAATTCGGCATCGACACTTGCCGGGGCATTGCTGTCGTTGAACCCAGCATTCGGCCAGAACAGCTTCAAGAGCTGCACGAACAAGGTGTCCGTGGCATACGGTTCAATGCCATTACAGGC
>JBAYOJ010000080.1:0-9335 GCA_041678385.1 Burkholderiaceae bacterium
CAGAACACCATTATCTTGCAGCAGCCCTCGAATCGTCAGCATCAACTGTTCTATCGTCTGCTGACCGGTTTTTATATCCGGATCCAGATTATTGGCTTGCTCGCCAGCGTTTCCGCCAAGCGCCAGATGCCCAAGATCAAATTGGACGCTTTCCCCTTCCTGAACCGTAATCGCGGCACCATCACCCAAGATGGGGGCATTATTAACCACCGTTACCGTAATGCCCACAACCAGCGGGTCGTCAACGCCTGCTGCAGAAATCGTAAATGCCGGGCCATAGCCTTGCACCAGGTTATTCTGATAGGCATCGGGCGTAAATTCCAGTCCCGCCAGCGCATCTTGGATAGCCTGCAGCGTCTGCCCTTCAAACTTATATGTTGTGCCTTCGAAGGTATCCTCGGGATTCTCGTTGAGGTCAGAGACACGGAATTTGCCCCCAGTAACACTGGCGGTAAAATCCGCAATGATGTCAGTAGGCTCAGCGCCAGTGAATGCCAAAGGGTCGTTGGCGAAAGGCTTGAGAGGGTCATATTCTGTCTCTTCATCTTCCGCAAGGGGGTCGTACTCCTTGGTGACCCGCTGGGTGCCCGACGGCAGCGGATCAGCAACAACCGGCACTTTGGGAGCACCGCCCGACATGATGCCCGTGCCCATCCCGGCCGTGGTTGCGGTGAAGGGGAGATTCTCTTTTTCATCCAGGGGGCTTTGCCCAATGGTGTTTCTTCGGAGCCGTCTTCATGGACGCCCTCGTTCAGGCTGTCCCCGGGCTCGTCACCCCCTTGCGGACCGGCCGCTCCACGTTCACCGTCGCCAGCCTCGGCATGCCCGTCGACCGGGTCGTCCTGCAAGCCGACCCCATCAGCAGCTTGCTCATCATCACCCGCGTCTGGACCATCAATGTCGCCATTGCCTGATGCGCTCTCAGCATCACCACTCCCCATGGACATGCCACCGGGATCGTGATCGCCTGTGTTCGTATCGCCAGGATCAGGGTCGCCTGAAACGCCCTCATCTCCTTGCTGTGCAGCCGGGCGCGGATCGTCGCCTTCTGCAACTACTGCATCGGTAGCAACATCATCTTCAATGATGCTGCCACGATTGCTTTCGCTTTCATTAGCATCGTCCGCCTGGTGACCACCAGCTTCCTTTTCGTCGAAGCTGGCAGGATCGTCTTCGGTAGCTGCCGCACTGGCGTCGCTATCACCCTCAGCGGCAGGGTCGTCCATACCGGAAATATCGTTGATATTGCCCTCGGGGGTAAATAACGGGTTGCCCTGCTCGTTACCTAGCTGGGGCTGCGTACCCACAGCATCCTGAGGCTCACCATCGGCCAGGACATCAACACCCGCCCCATACCGGCACCGTCGAACAGGGTGCGGGTTTCCAGGGCGAGTCGGGTAAGCGCGGTGCAAAGGCTGCACGGGATTGAGGGCGGGAAACAGGGGCGGACGGGCGGCGGGAAGCAGTCATGAGCTCTTTGCGTACAGTAAACACAAATAAGAACCGGCACGCCATCACAGCAGCGCACCGGAAAATTAGTCACGTGTGTAAAAAGGAACCAAATACCACAATCACAAGACGTACCGGATGAGAGGCAAGGCCAGGATAGCCTTAGCAGCAATAGGGTTTTTTAGTTTATGGGTCCCTTAACTATAAGCCGCTGACAATCCTCTTACAACTCGAATTGATCAGAAAAATTCTGTTTATGATCCTTGTTCAATCTTTACGTTGTTTTATGCGCTGACGTCGTGGCTCAGCCTTCGGATGCCGCCGGGTATACTTTGCACGCACTTGAAACAACGCTGTCTGCCTGTGGCGGCGCAAGCCTGCGCTGCCTATGAACGCGCTGTCTGTCAATGCAGCCAGTCAATTTTCCGAGCTGTTCCATGCCCAAGAATCGTAGCAAGTCCAGGTTTTATCCCCTTATCATCCTCGTTGCCGTTCTGGCGCTGGCGGGCTATTTTGGCTTCCAGACGCTTCAGGAAGACGGCCCCGGGCCGGGTTTTGCCAGCGGTAACGGCCGTATCGAGGCCACCGAAGTGGATGTGGCTGCCAAACTGGCGGGGCGCATCGAAGAAGTCCTTGTAAAGGAAGGCGATTTCGTACAGCAGGGTCAGGCACTGGCGCGCATGCAGGTCAGCACCCTGGAAGCGCAGCTGGCAGAAGCGCAGGCTTCGCACCAGGAAGCCATGCACGGTATAGCGGCGGCCAAGGCGCAGATTGCGCTGCGCCAGAGCGATGTGGCGGCGGCGCAGGCGGTGGTGATGCAGCGGCAGGCAGAAATGGATGCGGCCCGTCAACGGCTGCAGCGTTCACAATCGCTGGCCGGGCAAGGGGCAACGTCGCGCCAGCAGCTGGACGACGACCGCACGCTGACGCTGAGCGCTGAAGCGGCGCTGACGGCGGCCCGGGCCCAGGTGGTGGCGGCTGAAGCGGCTGTGCAGGCGTCCGAAGCCCAGTATGTGGGGTCCGAATCACGTGCCCGGGCGGCAGCCGCCACGGTCGCGCGGGTTGAAGCCGATCTGGCCGATTCTGTGCTGCGGGCACCCCGCACGGGCCGGGTGCAGTTCCTGGTGGCGCAGGCCGGCGAGGTGCTGGCCCCGGGTGGCAAGGTGCTGAACCTGGTGGATCTGTCTGATGTCTACATGACTTTCTTCCTGCCCGAAACGCAGGCGGGCCGGCTGGCCTTGGGCGGCGAGGCGCGGATTCTGCTGGATGCGGCGCCGGGCTATGTGATTCCCGCCGAAATCAGCTTTGTAGCCAGCACCGCGCAGTTCACCCCCAAGACCGTGGAAACGGCGACGGAACGCCAGAAGCTGATGTTCCGGGTGCGCGCGCGCATTCCGCCAGAATTGCTGGAAAAATACCTGGAATATGTAAAAACCGGCCTGCCTGGTGTGACTTGGGTGAAGGTGGATGCCGATGCGCAATGGCCGGACGATCTGATGCCGAACGTGGGGGGCTGACCTGGGTGTTGGCTTCCACGCATGAGGGATACCGATAGATGAACGGCGACACGGCCGCAAACCAGCCAGGCGTGCCCGGCACAGCCGGCTGCGTCGCAATACTGCGCGGGGTGAGCCTGCGCTACGGCAAAACGATAGCGCTGGATGATATATCGCTGGGCGTCCCTGACGGCCAGGTGACCGGGCTGATCGGGCCGGATGGCGTGGGCAAGTCCAGCCTGCTGGCCCTGATTGCGGGGGCGCGCCGCATACAGGAAGGCAGCGTGCGCGTGCTGGATGGCGATATGGGCAACCGGCGCGACCGCAAGCGCAATTGCCCGCGCATCGCCTACATGCCTCAAGGGCTGGGCAAGAATCTCTACCCCACCCTGTCGGTCGAGGAAAACCTGCAGTTCTTCGGGCGGCTGTTTGGCCATGGGGCCGCAGAGCGCCGCCGCCGCATTGACGAGCTGACTCAGAGTACCGGGCTGCATCCTTTTCTGGGGCGGCCGGCGGGCAAGCTTTCAGGGGGCATGAAGCAGAAGCTGGGGCTGTGCTGCGCACTCATCCATGACCCTGATCTGCTGATACTGGATGAACCCACAACGGGCGTCGATCCGCTGGCACGCGCCCAGTTCTGGGATTTGATCGCCCATATCCGCCAGGGTCGCCCTGGCATGAGCGTGCTGGTGGCCACGGCCTATATGGATGAAGCCCAGCGCTTTGATCATCTGGTGGCCATGGACGCCGGCCGCGTCCTGGCAACCGGCAGCCCGGCCGAGCTGCTCGCACGCGGCGGCGCTGATACGCTGGAAGCCGCCTTTGTGACGCTGCTGCCAGAGGAACGCAGGCGGGGTTATGCCCCGGTGGTGATTCCGCCGCTGGAAGACGAGGGCAAGGGATCAGACGACAGCGGCATGGCTGGTAGCGGCGTAACGGGCGGCATGAGTACCGCTGCGCAGCGCAGTTCCGCATCGGGCCACCGGACGAATGGCGATTTCGCCATCGAGGCGGAAGGCCTGACGATGCGTTTTGGCGATTTCGTTGCGGTGGACAACGTCAGCTTCCGTATCCGGCGCGGTGAAATCTTCGGTTTTCTGGGTTCCAACGGCTGCGGCAAGTCCACCACCATGAAGATGCTGACCGGCCTGCTGCCGGCTTCAGAAGGCCGGGCCTGGCTGTTCGGCCGGGAGATCGACCCCAAGGACATGGAAACCCGGGCGCGGGTGGGCTATATGTCGCAGTCGTTTTCGCTCTATGGCGAACTGACGGTGCACCAAAATCTGCTGCTGCATGCGCGGCTCTTCCATGTGCCGCTGGCCGAGCGCGCGGCTCGCATTGAAGAAATGCTGGACCGCTTTGAGCTGCAGGATGTGCGCGATGCCCTGCCCGCCCGCCTGCCGCTGGGCATACGGCAGCGGCTGTCGCTGGCTGTGGCCATGGTGCATCGCCCGGAAATCCTGATCCTGGACGAACCCACGTCCGGTGTGGACCCGGTGGCCCGCGATGCGTTCTGGCGGCACCTGATCACGCTGTCGCGCCGCGACCGGGTGACCATTTTCATTTCCACCCACTTCATGAACGAGGCGGAACGCTGCGATCGCATGTCGATGATGCACGCCGGCAAGGTGCTGGACAGCGACCGCCCCGCCGCCCTGGTGGAAAAGCGTGGCGCCCGCAATCTGGAAGACGCCTTTATCGGCTATCTGCTGGAAGCGGATGGGCAGGCGGCGGCACCGGCGGAGGAAACGCGACCGGCGCCCGGCGGCGCGGGCGGGACGGAAGACTTCGCCCCCAATGCAGCGGCCTCTGCGGACTCCACCCCGCCACGCCCCAAAAGTTTCAGCCTGGGCCGGCTGCTGAGCTATTGCTGGCGGGAATCATTGGAACTGCGCCGCGACCCCATCCGCGCCACGCTGGCTTTGGCGGGTTCGCTGATACTGATGTTTGTGATTGGCTTCGGCATCAGCCTGGATGTCGAAGACCTGAGCTATGCGGTGCTGGACCGCGACCAGACCACGGTCAGCAACAGCTATGCGCTGAGCTTGTCGGGCTCACGCTATTTCACCGAAAAGTCGCCGATCACGAATTACGAGGATCTGGACCGCCGCATGCGCAGTGGTGAACTGTCGCTGGCGATTGAAATCCCTTCGGGTTTCGGCCGCGACATCAAGCGTGGCACCCCGGTGCAGGTGGGTGCCTGGGTGGACGGCGCCATGCCCACCCGCGCGGAAACCGTGCGCGGCTATGTCGAGGGCATACACCAGCACTGGCTGGCGCAGGCTTTCCCCGCTGCGGCGGCCGGGTCCGGCTTGAACATAGAGACCCGCTTCCGTTACAACCCCGACGTGCGCAGCCTGCCCGCCATGGTGCCGGCCGTCATTCCGCTATTGTTGCTGATGCTGCCGGCCATGCTGGCGGCGCTATCGGTGGTGCGCGAAAAAGAACTCGGTTCCATCATCAATCTGTACGTCACCCCGGTGACACGCAGCGAATTCCTGATCGGCAAGCAGCTGCCCTATGTCGGCCTGGCCATGGTCAACTTTGTGGCCATGTGCCTGCTGGCCGTCACCGTGTTCGGCGTGCCCATGACCGGTAGCTTCCTGGTGCTGACGGCAGCCACACTGATCTATGTCGTGTGTTCCACGGGGCTAGGGCTGCTGTTTTCAGCGCTGACCCGCAGCCAGATTGCCGCCCTGTTCCTGACCATGATAGGCACACTGCTGCCGGCGGTACAGTATTCGGGCCTGACCAACCCGGTGTCGGCCCTGGAAGGCGCAGGCCGATTCATCGGGGAAATCTACCCAGCTACGCATATGTTCGTCATCAGCCGGGGGGTCTTCAACAAGGCACTGGGCCTGGCCGACCTGGGCAGCTACTTCTGGCCCCTGATCATCGCCGTGCCGGTGATTCTGGGGCTGGCGGTACTGATGCTGAAGAAGCAGGAGGCTTGAGATGAGGGCTGCACAATGCAACGCCACCTTCTGAATATCTGGCGGCTGGGGGTAAAGGAGCTCTGGAGCCTTTGGCGCGAGCCGGTCATGCTGGTGCTGATTGTTTACGTGTTCACTGTATCGATCTACACGGCGGCGACGGCCATGCCGGAAACCCTGCACAATTCGGTGATCGCCATCGTCGATGAAGACCGTTCGCCGCTGTCGACCCGCATTGTGTCGGCCTTTTATCCGCCCCACTTCAACCCGCCCATCCTTATCGACCACCCAGATATCGACCCGGGCATGGATGCGGGGCAATTCACTTTTGCCCTGGTGATCCCGCCTGGGTTTCAGCGCGACATGCTGGCCGGCAAACAGGCGGATGTGCAGCTCAATGTAGACGCAACGCGCATGTCGCAGGCTTTTTCCGGCAGCGGCTATGTGCAACAGATCGTGGCGGCGGAAGTGGGCGAATTCCTGGCACGGCACCGTGGCGCCCAGGCTCCGCCGGTGGAACTTGCCCTGCGCATGCGTTTCAACCCGACCCAGGAACGGGCCTGGTTCGGCAGCGTGATGGAAATCGTGAACTCCATCACGTTGCTGTCCATCATCCTGACAGGCGCTGCGCTGATACGCGAACGCGAACACGGCACCATTGAGCACCTGCTGGTGATGCCGGTCACGCCCACTGAAATCATGATCGCCAAAGTGTGGTCCATGGGTCTAGTTGTGCTACTGGCCACCGCGCTTTCGATGACGCTGGTGGTGCGCGGCGCCATCGGTGTGCCCATCGAAGGTTCGCTGGCCCTGTTCTTCACCGGGGCGGCCCTATCGTTATTTGCGACAACCTCGATGGGCATCTTCATGGCGACTATCGCCCGCAGCATGCCGCAATTCGGCCTGCTGCTGGTGCTGACCATCATGCCGCTGCAGATGCTGTCTGGCGGCTCCACCCCGCGTGAAAGCATGCCTGAACTCGTACAGGCCGTTATGCTGGCCGCCCCCACCACGCATTTCGTCAGCCTGAGCCAAGCCATTCTTTACCGTGGTGCCGGGATGGAAACCGTATGGCCGTCGCTGCTGGCGCTCTTTCTGATCGGCGCCGTACTGTTCGGGTTTTCATTGCGGCGCTTCCGCAGGACGCTTGCGCAAATGGCCTGAGACGACAGCAGCCCTGCCGGCGCTAACCGGCAGGGCGTTGCCTGATGCTGCGTCAGAACTTGATATCCATGCCCAGCCAGAAACGGCGGCCATCTTCGACGTAGCTATAATCGTCATAGGCAACGTATTTGTCGAAGACGTTATAGACACCGGCGTGCATGGTGACCGTCTTGTTGAACTTATACGAACCGCCGAAATCCACCAGCGTCACGGAAGGTGCCATCATGCTCGAAGAAGAAATGGCGCCGGTCGGGTCGCTTTCCTTGCCACGGAAGCTCAGCCGGGTCCAGCCGTTGATTTTTTCGGTGGGTTCCCAGTTGAAACTCAGATTGAACATATGCTTGGGCAGCTGCGTAAGCGGCTGGCCGGCGTATTCGCCTGATTTCTGTTCGGAATCGGTATAGGTGTAGCTGGCCGTCGTGCTGAAAGTATCCGTCAGCGGCGCACTGATGCTGGCTTCCAGGCCCCGGGTAACCGCATTGTCCACGTTCACATAGGTCGTGGGGTAGTTGCCGCGGCTATTGGGCGGGCCGCACTCCACGCAACGCACACGGGTGATCTTGTCTTCGAATTTGTTGTGGAAGATGGTGAAGCCAGCCTGCAGGCCATTGTCAGCCTGGTAATACAAGCCGATTTCCTTGGTCAGCGAGGTTTCCGGCTGCAGGTCGGGGTTGCCATAGCGGTCTCCGCCCCGGCTGGTGGCGCCCCAGTCAGGAATGGTCTGGCGCATGGAAGGCGCCTTGAAGCCGGTGGAAACACCGCCCTTCAAGGTCCAGTTGTCGGCAAGCTGCCACACACCATAGATACGCGGCGACCAGTGCACGCCTGCCGTCTTTTCCTTGTCCATGCGCAGGCCCAGGGTCAGCGCAAAGGTATCGGTCATCTGCCATTCGTCTTCCAGGAAGAAGGCGTACTGCCAGCGTTCTACATTTGAGCGATCGGAAATCGAGTTGGACGTCGTATCGTCCAGTTCGTTCAGCTCGTAGTAAAAGCCTGCAGTTGCAAAATGGCCGCCCAGATCCTTGTTCCATGCCGTCCGGAAGATGGTGTTGGTGATCGTCATGTCACGCGACACATTCTTGGTTTCTTCGCGCTGCGCATAGGTTTCCGACATCAGGCCGTTGCCCCAGCGGCCGTTATGCGTCAGGGCATAGTGCTGGCGCTCGAACTTGCGGAAGGAATCCTCCTCGCTGATCTCGCGCGTCCAGTCGGGGCGGGAAGCATAGTCCTGCCTTGCGGTGCCGGCTTCAAAGACAATGTCGTGATTGGCATTGGGCGTCAGGGCGAAACGCGCCGTCAGCGCACGGTTCTCATACTTGTTGTAACCCTGATAAACACGGTCTTCGTCGCGGTGCGAGTAGACGCCGTAGAGCGTCACACCCAGCATGTCGTCCTTCAAAGGGCCACTCAGGTAAAAATTACCCTGGTGCTGGTCACCGGAACGCTCATGCTGCTGCAGCGTGGTTTCCAGTCTGACCGACCCCGTCCATTCCTTGGCGACCTTGCGCGTGATGATGTTCACCACGCCGCCCATGGCGTCGGAGCCATACAGCGAAGACATCGGCCCGCGCACAATTTCAATACGCTCAATGGCTTCCAGTGGCGGAACCCAGCTCTGGTCGGTGCCCGTGCTGCCGTTGGCCTGGGTCTCGCGCGTACTCATGCGCTTGCCGTCCACCAGGATCAGCGTATATTGCGCTCCCATGCCACGCAGACTGATGTCACGCGAATTGTTGTCGGAAGGGGTCAGGATCACGCCAGGGACATCACGCAAGGCGTCGTGCAGGTCCTTATAGGAACCTTGCTCCAGCTTTTCACGAGGGACCACCGAAATCGACGCAGGTGCGTCAACGATGTTCTGCTCGAAGCCTGAGGCCGTCACAACGACTGTATCCAGGGTCTTCACCTCTTGCGCAGCACGCGCCGCATGTGGACGTGATCGATACCCGCATCCAGAAAGACCGGCCCTTCTGCCAGAAAACCGTGTGCGGCATAAAAATCCTGCGCGTGCAGTTGCGCCGCCAGCACCACTTCCAGGTGACCGTGCTGTCGCGCTTCATCAACCAGACGGGTCAGCAACAGCGAGCCCAACCCCCGGCCACGCTGCGATTTTCGTACCGCCATGCGGCCAATATGGCCATCCGGCAACAGCCGCCCTGTTCCGACGGCACCGCCCTCCGGGCCATAAACGACGGCATGAACGCAGACCGCATCACGCTCGTCCATTTCTTCTTCAAGAGGAACTTGCTGCTCCAGCACAAAGACTTCATGACGGACCGCCGCGGCGTCGGCA
>JBAYOJ010000081.1:0-9330 GCA_041678385.1 Burkholderiaceae bacterium
ATCTGAATTGACTTGGCATAGCCAACGCCCGAGACCTCGCCAAGAAATGACTCTTTCGGTAGATCAAGCTCAGATTCCCACCTGTTGCCAATTATTATAAATCTCGCATCTCGATTATCTTCTATCAATCCCGACATCCATTCCTTCTTGTATTCCGAGAAATTCCCCGCATACAGAACATCGGAATCCCTGCTATCGTCATTTAGGTGGGAATAGATTGGAGAGTGAAGTCTATCCGTGTATCCGTGAGGCACCCATACGGTTTTTTCTCTTCCTATACGCTCTTGTAGCCATTCAACATGGAAAGATTTGGTTGTCGCAAATAAGTCATAGCCCGAAAGTGAGTCCAAGTGCAGTTGAGGGTGATTGAATGATACGTCTGGATAATAGACAGCAGCGTGGGATGAATGCAATTTCAGATCCCTAAGAAACCCATTTGTCACCCCTTGGCCTTTTACAAAGAACACGACGTCTGGCCGTAAAAATTTACATTCCTTGAGAACCGCCTCTCGATAGGACTTTTCCCACCCCATAGTGGCAACACGAGAAGCAATTCGCGAAATTATTGACTTTCGCGATCCTGATGAAAATTGACGAATATCTACTTCTTGCACGGCCCATCCGGCCCGTCGAAAGCCATCCGCCAATCCACTTTCGGTTGAGCCAAGGCGAAAGTTACCGGCAAATACCATGACCGGCTTTCGCATCATACCGTTATTCTCATTACTCATATTATATTTGGCCTCCTCGGGATCTGACTCTCTACTGGCCGTGTGCGGCGTAACCCCATTGCCTTGGTGGCCGCCCCCAGCATCCAGATAAAAACAACCGTAAAAATGATGGCTGTGTAGGCATACACCACATGGTTTTCATCAAAACGGAGTGTCCAGTACAGGGTGATGAAGCAGAGTGCCTGGTGCGAAAATCCAGAGTCGGTGCGTAATACCCATTTCTGCGCCCCCGCCAACATGACGCCGTAGATAATGCTGCCAAGGACCACACCCAACCACCAACCACCCAAGTACATCTCCGTAAAGAAGCCGGCGGCAGTGGCAGAAGTTATCTGAGACAAGGGGATGTGCCCCCCAAGAATGCGCGCGGTATGCATGGCCCCAGGTTGCAACACTGGTTTGCCCCGCCATAACGCTCGAGGGATCACGCTCGCAGGAATTGGACCAAATACCTCCATAGGTTCATGACCTTTATTATCGGCCAAAGTTGTCGTTGTGGCGTGTGCAATAGTTTGGTTGATTCTGGAACTGATGCTATTTATCGCATCCGTGGATTGTTCAGTGTCAACCTGGTCACTAAAACCCTCAATCAACTCTCCTCTTGATACATCCAACTGCCCTGCGCTTCCCCAAGTTGCCTCCCGCACGTATTGCACATATAACTGTGAAAAAGCCAGCAGAACGAATCCCATTATTATTGCCGCCACTCGAGCCACAACATTATTGAAACCCATCCAATACAGAACTGCGGCAGGGATGAAGGGAAACAACATCTCCTCTTTCATCCCGCTTCCAATAGCTAAAATGAACATCGGCAATGCCAGCAAACTAGCTGTCACTACTTGGCGCACCACCTGCTCCTTGACTCTTGCGATGAAGTAGATGGCGGCGACACCAAAGCCAAACAGCAAAGAAAGTATCTGACTAAATGGGCCAAAACTTATTCCAAACAATTTATCGGTGACATCAACCATCATCGCCGAAATATAAACCAGCCATGCCACCCTGACAGGTACTTGGCGAACATTTTCAAGGAACGAGAACTGCTCGACCCGACTCCCAACACTGAGTCGCCAGCTGCATGCCACCAGCAGCATGCCTGTCACCGTGATCAACTCCCCTTTCAATAGAAGGTCGATTACTGGATCAGATATTGGAATCGCCCAGTACCGGTACATGTTTTCAACACGAGTCCCATAAACCACCGCATCAACTGCAGCGTGCAGTCTGAAAGCCGTCCCGATCAATAGCAGCGCCGCACCAAAACTAACCACCCTTGCCCGCCCCCAACGCCCAAACCGCCAACAGGTCAGCAACGCCGCAGCTCCTCCCAGGTGCGCCACGGCAAGGCTCAGGTGGTCGGCTATTCCTACTCTAGAAAAAAGAAATGCCAACAGCAGAAAGGATCCGTAGACAACTCCCGAAAGCAGCAGCGTCTCAATGAGGTGCCTAGCATTGAAGTGGATGGACTTAAAAGTCGGCCCCATCGACTTCTGCAAGGGGCTGCTTGACATTACACCTGCCATAGCAACCCCATAAATATTGTCACAGAACCCCTCACAGGAGTACCTACGTAGTGCACAATCCCTCACCCCTCAATTTGTCTCGCCCCGTATTGCACATGTGCTTTCCGCTTCCCATAAGCTGATTAGCCCTATCCCTCACATCCGAGGACTCCCTGAAAGCGAAGCAGACAGACGCTCTCCGGTCGAAGTAACACTCTTGCCGTTCTACCATCAACCATTTTTCGATCTGAGACGCTACAAGCCTTATTTGGAAGGGGTTCTGTGCTTGACGAGCAATCCTCATAGCTAAGAGATAGGGCTAACCAGATCCCATGAATCCAATTGATAGATTGGATTCAACAAGTACCGGAGTCATGGTCATGCCCATGTCCTCGCCATACCGTAAGTGCTTTCGTTGTCATGACCGCTATATTTGTGATGCGCTACAACATCGACTATACGCAACCGACGCTCTTTTCGACCCCACAATTCCACGTACCCAGCTATGACATACGCTGCTCTCGTCCCGTTTGAACGAGGCTAGCAAAAAACTTTTCAAGTTCAACGGAGAAATCATCCCAACGCCAAGCAGGCAACTGATTTGACGCCGTCGGAGCCGCTCGCTCCTTCCATAGCGTATCGAAAGCCGTCACCAGTTCATCGAGAGTCGCACATTCATGGAACCCGGTAGTGCTACCCCCAGCCAATTGCCTGCTCTCCGGATGTTCACGGGGGAAACACACCACCGGTCGACCCGCGACCAAAAGCTCTAGTAACTTGTGATGAAAAGACACATCACTAGTAAGATAACAATTCATTAACGATTGTTGCGTCATTCGTGCTAGTTCCTCCAGCGGTCGTTGCCCCATGTTCATCACAGTACACGGCAGCAGAATTTGATGCACAGCCTCATTGAATTGCCGGGAATCCGTACCCGCGTACACTAGTCGAAGGCGCTCCTGACCACATACCGGCAGTGCTTCTGCCCACTGCTTCAATGCTGAGAGGAGCACATGCAGCTTCGTAGTTGAGCGGATACTTCCAACCAGCAAAACATCGCGAAATCGATCACTCTGATCATTCGCTGGAACCTGGTAGAATGCCTCGGCAACACCACTATAGATGACTTTTTTAGGCTTCGACTTGCCCCAGGACTCGGCAGCTTGCAGATGCAGCCACGCATTTGAAGTCATGCCCGCTGCGTCCCGGAAACGCCATGCCACCGCGTGGCGCAAACCCTTCGGAATATATCCGTACCAATTGTCCTTGATGTCAGCCACCCAAGGGCAACCCACCCGCTGCGCCAGCCACTGCCCAAGTTGGAGATTGCTGGTGTTGCCGAATGTGGCCCAGGCCAGGTCGGGATCGAATGCCTCGGCTATCTTTTCGAGAATGGGCCATGCGTTGGCCACCCACTGACCGTGAACACCATCGCCACCCAATAGACGCCAAGCGGTCCTTATCCTTCGTATCAGCGGTGGCAGACTCTCCGCCCCTTGTGGGCGGGTAGACACGGCGTGTTCGCCTACCGACAGTACCAGCGGCTTGGTCCAGTTGTGGGTGACGATCACCGACGTGATTTCACTTGCATCTAGGCAATGTCCCGGCTGTACGGGGGATTCGCCGGTTAGCAGCACGACTTGGTGCCCTCGCGAGGCCATTGCTTTGGCAAAGTAGTACATGCGCATCGCGGACACGTGTGGCGTATCTGGGTGGACATGATTGATAAAAACCAGCTTCATGGCTGTTCCTGTTGCATACGCTCCCGGCTGGCGCGCAATGGCTCCAAAAAGTGCAGTTTCCATTGCTCGACCATGAACGGATGCCATAGCGTCCAGCCCAGGCCCAGTTCGCCTTGTTCCACCCGGCCCAGCGCTCGTTGCCACCAGCCGGCAATCCAATAGGGGCTGTCACGGAAAGCCGCGCTGTTGAAGATGTCACGGACCTGCGCCAACAACGCGGGTGACTGGAACCACAGATCCTGTGGCGGGCGGAAGCCCTGCTTGTTCCAGCGCGTGCGGATGCCCTCGGGCAGGATGCCGCGCATCGACTCGCGCAACAGGCGCTTGGTCTGAATTTCACCCATCAACAGGTGCGGCGGCAAGCTGGCCACGAACTCGGCGATACGATGGTCGCAGAACGGTAACCGTACTTCACGCGAATGTGCCATGGAGTTACGGTCACCGTAGCGCAGCAAAGTGGTTAAATATCGCCCAAAGGTATCCTGGGCCAACGCACTGGCCAATGGGTTGAACGAGGACAACCGCGGCAGAGCCGCATCATTAGCGACCTGATGGGCTAGGCCCGGTCGTAGCCCATACAACAGGCTCGTGCCGATGCCCAAGCGATTGGACAACACGTGCCGGACACGGAATGGCAGCCGGTCGCGTAATGCGCGTGCCGGAGGCACCAGTGCAAGCGGGTAGCGCTCGCGAATACGCGGCAACTCCCGTGCCAGCCGGCGGCTATCACCTTGCTCCCGCAAAGCTTCCACGTAGCGCGCGAAATACTGCTCGTAGCCGCCCAGAGTCTCGTCGGCACCCTGCCCATCCAGCAGCACCGTCACTCCGTGCTGGCTGGCCAGCCGGAACACGTTCCATTGCGCGTATTGGCTGGAACTGCCCACCGGCAGTTCGTTGTACCAGACGAACGTGGGCAACTCGGCGATGAACCCGTCCACGGTCGGCTCTACTACGTGGCTGTGCACACCGGTGGCATCGACCACCTGGGAGGCGTAGACCCATTCGTCGGCGGCGGTTCCGGGGAAGCGGCCGGTGAAGGTGTGGTAGTCGGCGTCCTGGCCCAGCAACTGACGAGCAATACAGACGATAGCGCTGGAGTCCAAGCCACCGGACAGGCACGAACCCACCGGCACGTCGCTGCGCATGCGCAGCCGCACCGCGTCCACCAGCAACTCGCGAAAATGGGTGAAGACCTCGCGCTCGTCCAACACCACACCGCCACTGCCCGGCTGCAAGGCCCAGTACTGCCAGATGCGGCGCTTTAGGGTGCGGACATCCACCTCCATCGCCTCGCCGGGCAACAGTTGCTGGACATCGTTGAAAACGGTCTGACGGTCACCGTCCAGCCCAGTGCTCGGCCTATAGGCAGCGCGCACCAGGCGCAGTTCGTCATAGTCCAGCGACAACCCCGGATGCTGCAGCAACGCCTTGTACTCTGAGGCGAAGGCAAAGAAGTCGCGGCCGACACCGAACAGGAACGGTTTTTCCCCGTAGCGGTCGCGGGCACAGAACAGCACGCCGCGTAGCCGGTCATAAAGCACAAAGGCGAACATGCCATTGAAGCGCTGCAGGCAGTCCGTACCCCAGCGCTTGTAGGCCTCTAACAATACCTCGGTATCTGTGTGGGAGCGGAATACTGCTCCTAATGCCACAAGTTCTGCCCGGACTTCCAGATAGTTGTAGATTTCGCCATTATACGTCAGCACGAAGTCACCGCTGGCGTCCCTCATTGGCTGTGCGCCTGCATCGGACAGGTCGAGAATGGAGAGGCGACGGTGACCCAAAAGAATATGCTTGTCCTGATCGAGCACCATCTCCCAAACACCATACCCATCTGGACCCCGATGGATCTCGGCATCCAGCATGGCACCGAGGACGCAGCTGTCAACGGGCGAACCAATGATCCCTGCAATTCCACACATTATTAAATAATCTCAAAAAAAATAGAGGTAGTTATTGCTTGATACTGTATGCTTGCAGTGACTCCACCATTAAATACATACACTCGCGCAACTTGTACTCTCAAAACCCTGCAGTTCAGCGTTCGCTCACATTGCCCTTAGTCACGACATGTACAAAAAACGCCAGAGCACCAAAAAATGTCGAAAGGGCATACCCAAACGCTCCATACATAGGAACCAGAAGCAGCAGGCTAACAAACAGGATTGTTAGAAACGGGCCATGCATCCAGAGCTGGCGCCACATCCTCCCGGCCCCAACCAGTTCCTGCATATAGACATTGGCCACAACCATCGGAATGGTGGACAGAACGATCAGACTGAACGCCATCCGCCCTCCAGAGAATTCTTGGCCATAGAGACCCAGGATCGTTCCCCCACCAGCAATCACTGCCAACCCAACAGTCGTGGCGATCGCGAAATTGAGCAATGCAAGACGCCGGCGCAACTGGTGCGACTGCTGCCCATCGCCGGTGGCATGCAGGCGGCTGAACCTTGGGATTGCCACAGCGCTGATCGCAGACAGGAATAACAAGACCGGGCCGCGCCATTGCAATGCCGCGTTCACCACCGCCACCCCTTCAAAACCTGAATCCTGTCGCGACAGGATGAACATCCCGAACCAGGTGACTCCCCCAACCACCAAACTCACCAACATTCCCGGTAGGGCGAAGGACGACACCAACGTACTAAAGGAAACACCCTCCCCCCTCTTCGGAACCGAGAGGTCCGACCGCTTGCGACGAATCACTCCGTTCAGAAGGGCGAACTTGAGAACGACGCCTCCGAGGGTAACCAGCAACACCCCAGTGAGTCCGAAGTGGCCGCCGGCAGGAACTATGCTGAACAGCACCAGCAATGCTGTGGCGGCGTTCACCTTGGCAATTGGCCCGAACAGCTCAAGCCCCTGCGCCACACCGTTCTGAATTCCGCTGACGATGGATGCGCCGACAAATACGGCACCTAGCAATACGGCCAGTTGATAGGAAGATGATTGCAGCAGGTATTCGGATATGTTTTCTGTAAAGGGAATTGTCAAGAGCAAGATCGCTCCTGCAACCATCCAGCCGAAGCGGCTTACCACAGAGATTACGGCTGCGACCTTGGCTTGCGCATCTTGCTTGTAGCGAGCAACAAAAACGGTTGCTGTCAGACCCATCTGCAGGCCCGCCGTCGAAGCGACCAAGCCGATCGTGCCAAACAGTAGCCCGTAGACACCATATTCGGTAATCCCGAGCGCGCGGGCAATCAATATGGTCTGAACCATCGCCGCGATGCGTTGAAACCCAGTCAAGCCGGTATACCAGGCCGCGTTGCGGCGGAACTCGGACTTGAGTTGTCCTCGGACCCACGAAGAGAGACGTCTCATACTCCGTAGTATTCCCGGTACCACTCCACGAACCGTGCTATACCTTCATCCACCCCTATCTGAGGTCGGTAATCAACCATGGTGCTGAGCGCCGACACATCCGCCTCGGTATCCGGCACATCCCCCGCCTGCAACGGCAGCATCTCCATCTGCGCCTTGCGACCCAGGCACTGTTCCAACACTTCGATGTATCGCAGCAACTCCACCGGCTGTTCGTTACCGATGTTGTAGATACGGTATGAGGCGACGCCGCTGGTGGCGGGATCGGGGCTCTCGCCGCGCCAGCCTTCATCCTTGGTCGAAACCCTGTCCAGGGTGCGGATCACACCTTCGACGATGTCATCCACGTAGGTGAAGCTGCGCTTGTGGTGGCCGTGGTTGAACACCTTGATCGGTTCACCAGCCAAAATCGCCTTGGTAAACAGAAACAGCGCCATGTCCGGCCGGCCCCAAGGGCCGTAGACGGTGAAGAAGCGCAACCCGGTGCAGGGGATGTCGTACAGATGGGCGTAACTGTGCGCCATCTGCTCGTTGGCCTTCTTGGTGGCGGCGTAGAGGGTAAGCGGGTGTTCGGTAGGCTGGTGTTCGGAGAACGGCATGCTGCGGTTGGCGCCATAAACCGAGCTGGTCGAAGCGAACACCAGATGTTCCACGCCGTGATGGCGACAGCCCTCCAGCACGTGCAAGAAGCCGGTGACGTTGCTGGAGACGTACACATGCGGATTTTGTGCGGCGTAACGCACACCGGCCTGGGCAGCAAGATGGATGACACGCTGTGGTTTGTGGTGGGCGAAGACTGTTTCGATAACCTCGCGATCAGCGAGATCGGCATGCACATGCGTATAGCCGGGTTGCCCCTGGATCCGCGCCAGCCGCGCCTTCTTCAGGCTGACATCGTAGTAATCGTTGAGATTGTCGAGACCGATCACCTCGTCGCCTCGTTCAAGCAGGCGCATGGCAACGTGGGAGCCGATGAAGCCGGCAGTGCCGGTGACCAGGATTTTCATGCGTTCACCATGCCTCAGCACTCCTTGCCTGTGGCATCTGCGGCCACTTGCTGCTTTTCCATCCCGCGAAAGTCCAGGCAACGCGACCCGAGCCGGCCACATGGCGCACATGCGCAGTACGCAGCCACGCCATTTGATTGACGTGGCGCACTGCCTCCAACAGGAACTGGCTGTGAGCATGGTTGCGTTGCGCCCCACTATGCAAGCGGCGGATATCGCTGCCCAGATGACGAGCTTCCCAAGGCTGGGCGGCCCGATCCTGCTCGGGCGTGCGCAGAACCACATCGTATTCCAGCCCTATGGCACCGCAAAGCTGCCAGAGGGTTTTGAGAGTGAGGTTGGCGCCACCACCCAGTACCTTGCTCATGCGGCTGGGCTGCCAACCAAGCTTTTCGCACAACTGGACGCGGGTCATGCCTGCCTCCTCAAGTGCGCGGGCAAGATCGATGGCAACCTCTTGGGCCTTGATATCGAAATGGAAGTCGGCATCGTTCCAGACCTCCTCGAACATGGCGGCGATTTCAGCCTTGGCTTGTGTCATGGGTCGGCTCTTGGGAGGTCGTTGGGGTTATCAAATTCAGTGGGCGCAAGCGCACTGAATTTCTCTGCATCGATGAGAGCGGCAGCTTGCGTTTCGAGAGCGGACTTTTCCGCCTTCAACCGCCTGTCTTTGCGCTTAGCCATTGCGTGGAAACCGCACCGAGCGACCACGCCCAATGCCGTAGTAGGCCAGGCCGGCGTTTTCCACCAGCGTCGGGTCGTACAGGTTGCGGCCATCGAAGATCACGGCGTGGCAAGCCGGGATTTGAGGCGGGCGAAGTCGGGGCTGCGGAACTGCTTCCACTCGGTGACGATGACGAGGGCGTCGGCACAGTCCAGGGCTTGCTGGTCGGTCTCGCAGAGTTGCAGGTCGGAGCGATCACCGAAGATGCGGCGGGTTTCCTCCATCGCTTCCGGGTCGTAGGCACGGACGCGGGTGCCGGCGTCCCACAGGTGCTGGAGCAGGCGGCGGCTGGAG
>JBAYOJ010000082.1:0-9302 GCA_041678385.1 Burkholderiaceae bacterium
ATCTGGGCATACTGGAACCCGGAAACCTTGGGGTCAATCAATCCATTCGAATACTGGCATTCCTGGTCGTAGGCGGTGAAAACAGCGTTTTCGGCCCGCTCGTGGGTTCGTTGATATTGACATTTTTCCAAGAAATCCTGGGGGCGTTTTCGCTGATGTTCTATGGCCTGATGATCATGGCCGCGGTCATTCTGTTCCCAGAAGGTGTAGTGAGCCGGAAAGCCCAGAACAAGCTGTTTGGCTGGCTTGGTATTGGTGGGCTTCGGGCTCGTTCCCGCCCATAGGTTTCATAGAGTTTGAAGAGGGAAGCACATATTGTGCAAGCTGGATGCCAGTAAGCCACTTCAAAATAAGTAGGAGGACACGATGATAGAGACAAGTTTCGGCCAACCGTTCGGTGGCATCATTCAGGTGGCTTATGTGGTCGAAGACCTGCAGCAGTCAATGAAACTGTATGCTGAAAAATACCAGATCGGCCCCTGGTTCTTATCCGAGAAACATCCCATCAGGGAAGCTCAATATCGGGGCCAGCCGACCGACATGAGCATGTCCATCGGTTTTGCGTTTTCAGGGCATATGTGCTTTGAGCTGATACAGCAGCTTGATGACCTGCCTTCCGTATATCGCGACGTCGTACAGAAAAGCGGTTACGGCTTCCATCATCTGGGGCTGGCGTGTCAGGATTACGAGGCTGACCTGAAAAAATATCTCGATATGGGCTACGAACTGGCGTTTTCCGGTTCGACGCCACGGGGCATCCGGTTCGGCTATATGGATACCTTGGGTGAATTCCCGGGGATGCTCGAACTCATCGAAGTGAATGACACCCAGCAGAAGTTCATGAACCTGATGCGTGAAGCATCGCTGGGCTGGGATGGTAGTGACCCGATACGAAAGGTGGATGTCATTACCCGCCAGCTTTCCTGAACTCAGTTATTGTATAAAAGGAGATAACCATGAAGAGAAAAACAGCTTTACGAATGACTTTTGCCGCCATACTCGCCAGTGCGGCAACCTTCACTTCCACTGCTCAAGCCCAGCTGCTGCAGTTTGCGACTGCGTTCCCGGAATCTGATTTTTCTTCGCAGGTCGTGAAACGATGGACAGACGGCGTTACTGAAGCGACGAACGGGCGGATCAAGTTCAATATTCATTGGTCCGGCAGCCTGGTTGGAAACAAGATGGTCGACGCGATGAGCGATGGTGTGGTCGATGCCGCTCTGTCGTTCACTCCGTATGTATCCGGGGAAATCATCGATCTGGCCCCACTTGACGTGCCATTCAGCTTCCCGCTGGATGCTGAAGGGTTGTCTGCATTCAGCAGCGATGTCTTGCCTGTCGTTGACGCGATCTACGAAAAACGTGGCTCTCGCGCCGTCGCCGCGCCCCCCGTCATTCTGCCTGATCCCGTCACCTGCAAAGAGCGTTTTGTCAGCAGCGCGGAAAGCTGGCAAGGGGTGAAGATCCGTACCGCTGGGCGTTGGCAGGCGGAAACCATCAGCCGGTGGGGCGGTAGCCCTGTAGTGCTCGCGCCAGGGGACCTTTACACGGCACTGGATCTGGGTACGGTGGATTGCACACTGATGGTGTTGAACGCCCTGGTGTCGCTGAAGCTTTATGAGCCCGCCAAGTACGTTACACGCATCGACCATTCGATTGCGTTCGGCACCATCAACGTAAGCAACGATACCTGGAATCGTTTGTCCGAAGATGACCGGAAAACGATGCTCAAGGTCGGTCAGGATACGGTGAAGTGGGGGATCGCCGAGTACACGAAAGCCTATGGAAGGACGCTGGATGAGCTTGCTTCCCATGGCGCAAAGTTCTGCGTTCCGCCAAAAGAGGAATTTGACCGTCTGATTGCAGCGGCCAATGATGTGTTCGAGAAAGCCATTGCTCCGAATACAACGGCGGATGGCAAGGAATTGATAGAGTTGATCAACCGTTACCGCGATAAGGTCGTTGCCCAGCCGACGGTGGGCGATGTGACACCTTGTCCGGCTTCTTGATGCGAGGGTTATAACCATGAATCAGTCAGCTGTTTTGGTCACAGGCGGTAGCAGAGGAATAGGCGCGGAGATCGTTCGCGCACTAGCCAAGCGTAATGTACCGGTGTGCTTTAACTACTTGTCCGGCGCAGAAGCGGCCAAAGCGCTGGCTGGTGAGCTTGAAGCCCAGGGGCATAAATATTGTCTCGTTCAGGCAGATGTGGCAGACCCGCAATCTGTTGAAAGAATGTTTGCCGAAGCGACGCAAGCCTTGGGCCCTTTGGGCGGTCTGGTCAACAACGCATGTTTTGTGGGCAAGGCCGGCCGCAAGGTCGAGAATCTCGACTACGAAACCTTGCGGAAGACTTTCGATGTCAATGTGATCGGGGCATTTCTGTGCGCCCAGCAGGCCGTCCGGCACATGGCAACCAGCAGTGGCGGCAAGGGGGGGCGCATCATCAATGTCTCGTCCATTGCGGCTCGCACCGGTAGCCCCAATGATTGGGTCGACTATGCCGCTTCAAAAGCGGCCATGGATGCACTGACGCTGGGGCTTGCGCGTGAAACCGCCCAGCAGGGCATCCGTGTCACCGGCGTAGCTCCCGCCGGTGTTGCAACTGACCTGCATGCCAATGCCGGGGCGCCAGAGCGCGTCGAACGTTTTTCGCATATCACCCCAATAGGCCGTGCGGCGCACCCGGGGGAAATTGCCGATGTGGTGCTTTGGGCGCTGCTGGATGCGCCTGATTACCTGACGTCAAGCACGATCGAAGTCACGGGGGGGCTATGACGACGCACAGGTCTGCGTTTTTAAGGGTTCGAGGTGCAGTATATGCAATCAATAGCGGTATGGCTGTCCTGGCCGGCTGGGTCATTCTATTGGTGACGATTATTGGTTGTTATGGGGTGTTCACCCGCCACGTGCTCAACGACCCCGACACGTGGTCCTTTGAGGTGTCGGCTTATCTGCTGAGCCTGGTCATATTCTTTTCAGCCAGTGATGCCTTGCAGAAGGGAATACATGTGCGCATTGATTTTCTGAGTGAGTGGTTTCCGGGGCGGTTTACCCGATTTTTAGGGTTTATCGCCGAATTATGCTCGTTGGCCTTCCTGTATGTTTTCCTGATTCAGGTTTGGAAAATATTCCATCAATCGTATACGACCAACCGTATCGATGAAAGTACTCTGGCCTTGCCTGTTGCATTCGTTCAATGGGTCCTGCCATTCGGTGTGTTCTTTATGCTGGTGACGCAGGTTTTCATGATTGTGTCCAGGTTTTGTGCTGAACCTGATCCACCCCAGCTTGATGGGCAATAGTGCTGTATGGATCCGGCGGCAGCACCAAGAGGGCATGCGTGCTTGAAGAAAGCACGGTCATGAAAAAGCGTATTAAAGGACCCTCTGATTCAGAGGGTCCTTAAGACAACCTGATAGCTTAGAGAGCATGTATGGAATGGTATTGGCTGACCTTGATGACGTTCGGGATCTTGATCGTCTTCATGGTGATAGGAGTCCCCGTTGCATTTGCAATGGGTATCACCGGGACGATCATGGTGCTGCTGTTTTTAAGCCCGAACATGCTTGTACAGATGGCGCGCGTGAGTTTTTCGGTGTCTACCAATTACATATTTCTAGTGGCGCCGCTCTTTATATTCATGGCCGGCCTGGTATCACATTCAGATATCGCATATCGGGCCTACCTTGCTGCCACCAAGTGGTTTAACTGGCTGCCGGGCGCTTTGCCGGTTAGTACGGTGATTGCATGCGCCGCCTTCGCCGCAATCTCGGGTTCAAGCCCGGCAACGGCTGCCGCAATCGGGTATTCATCCGTCCCCGAAATGATGCGTCATGGCTACTCGAAGCGTTTGGCAGTGGGCGTGGTTGTGGCAGGCGGCACGCTCGGGATTCTGATTCCCCCCAGCGTCGTCATGATCATTTATGGGGTGCTGACTGAAACCTCTATCGGGGCACTGTTTATCGCCGGGATCATTCCAGGTTTGTTCTTTGCGGGTTTGATGGCAGCCTACGTCATCGTCGTCAGCATGAAGGGAGAAGTTTCACAGGCGACCCGCGTTACAGTGAGCTGGAAAGAACGTTTCGAGTCTGTACGTGGTATATGGCAGATCATGTTGCTGTTCATCATTGTGATGGGCGCAATTTACACGGGGGTCGCAACAGCAACTGAAGCGGCAGCACTGGGTGCCGCCGGCGCACTGGCGCTGGTGATATTCCGGCCGGATATGCGACTTAAGGGGCTGGGCAAGGTTCTGCTGACAACGGCGCAGACAACGACGATGCTGATGCTGTTGATCATTTTTGGCTCATTCTTTGGCTTCGTGATTTCGCGCCTGGGGATCGCCCATGAAATGGTTGGTGTTCTTACTGCATCGGAATTTGAGCCGTGGATGGTGTTGGCGCTATATGTGGGTGCCTTGCTGATATTGGGTTGCATCATGGACCCGGCGTCCATGATGGTGATCACCCTGCCGCTGGCATTCCCGGTACTCAGCCAGCTGGGTTACGACCCTGTCTGGCTGGGCATAGTTGTAACGATCGCAGTTGAAATAGGCATGATTACGCCGCCGCTTGGGATAAATCTGTTCGTTCTAAAAGGGGTCGTACCCAAAGAAGTGGATATGTCCGACATTATCGTCGGCGCGCTGCCATTCGTGTTTGTCATGCTTTTCGGCCTGCTGGTGGTGATCATGTTCCCAGCGATGTCGCTGTGGCTGCCCAGCATGATGCAAAAGTAAGCATTGATGATCTCGGTTTGGCATAGAAGAAGCTGCCGGCTGGCGTTCCAGAGTTTCTTCACGTGAGCAGAAGCTAGTGTCCTGAATCGGAGGTTCATTGAATAACAAATCGACCTTTCGATTCAGGACACCAGGTGCGGCCTTCTTATGATGCGGCGAATCTGTCCGCAGCCTTGTGCAGCCAGGCCAGATCCTTCGACCATCGGCGGCGCTCAACGGCTTCGCGTTCGAATACGTCTTGGGTTTTTTCCAGCACCAGGGTGTATGGCCGACCCGTGCGCCGGGTTTCATGGCTCAGGGGGAGTTCGTAAGATCCGATGTATTGATGGATGATTTGCCGCTTGTCCTTGGCCAGCGGCCATTCCAGGCGTTTCCGTTCTGATGATTCCAGGAACAGCGCCAGGGTTTTTCCAAGCTCGCCTGAACTCAGTGCGGGCGCTGGAATCGACCAATCGTGGGGAGCGCGTTCGGGTTGTGCCAGTCTTTCCGTAAGCGATTGCACGCAGTATGCATGCAAAGGGGCCAGATTCAGGCTGGACAGGTCATCTGATGGCTGTGCGACTGCAGCGCGCAGCACACCGAGCGAAGCCGACGGTCCGGCGGAAAGTAGTGTATCTACAATGGATTTTTGTAGTTCGACGTGATGACCGTCGTGGCTGCTACGCAGCAAACCAAGCAGGGCGGGGCCAGTGTTTTCTAGTTCTTGGGCTTGCGAACTTCCCGGATGATATTTCCGCACCCACGAGAAATGTTCTTGCAGCCAGTTCCATCGGTTTTCGATCAAGCTGGCGGCCAGAGTTCTGCTGTCTGCAACATTGGCGTGCGCGCAGGCATTGACCACTGCCGGCAGGGTTTGCGCCAGCCATTCCAGACACTCGGGCGGGGGGTGGTGCGACGCTGTCCAATTGCGCAGAAGTTTTTCACACCAGACGCGGCCGTGGCGTTCGAGCAGCGTCAAAAGCGGCGGCACCATCTCTGGGGCAAGTTGCGGCAGAGAGAATGGTGCCAGCAGCCGGGCGGCGACATTGTCATCATCGACCCTGGCGATGACCGGCAAAACGATGGAAAGCAAGGGGGCCTTTTCCGTGTTGCGTGTGGCCTTATCCCAGAAGGGCAGCAAGCCATGCGCCAGGGTATTCGCCTGTGTTTCATCCCCGGCTTCCAGTTTCCCGGCGATCTGTTGAATCGCCCAACGAGGCGACTGCCGGGCACGGATGATGAAAGCGCGTTCGCGCGGCCACATCACCACGGCGGCACGGTGATACCAGCGGTCGACCGTGTTGCCGTAATTGCCCATATAGCCTTCGTATTCAGACTTGAATGGCGTGCAGTCGGACGATGCGCGGTTCAGGCATAGTTCAGTGTATTCGGCCACGCTGTTATCAGAATTGAATATGCCGCCATCGCGGGCAAGCCAGTGGCGCAATTCGATATCACTGTCGATCAGATCTTGCAGTACCGGTTCGCTCGGATCAATGTCCTCCAGACCTGCGTCGTCGTCCTCGTAGTGCCAATTTTCGTACTCTTGATACGCTTCTTCGGCGGACCATGTTTCGTGCACATCGGCCAGAGCCAGGAAGATTTCCGCATCCAGTTGATCCGCAACCTTGAGCAATGCATGGGCTCTTGCGGCATCCGCGCCTTTCAGGCGGGCCCAGGACAGCCCGCTTTGCGTGTACTGGTGGTCAAGCAGATAGATCAGCCGGTCCGGCGCTTGGGTTTCTTGGGCGCCACCCCAGCGCGGTGCGGAGGGCGTGTTCCAGAAGGCCCGCAGCGCATCACCCAGGGCCGTGAGATTCTGAACTGAAATTTCAGCGGGCAAAGCGTTGCCGTGAGCGACCAGGTTGTAGGTCATTGCCACGCGATAGCCTTGCTTCACCGGGCGGACTTCGTGGTGGCAGTCGGCATAGAACGCCAGGATATCGAGGCGGTCGGCAGACCCACGCGTGGTCAGTGTTTCCCCCTGATGGCTTACCTGAAATTCACCACCGGTGAAGCTGGACGGCAGCGTAATCACCATTGTGCCGAGCATGCCATCGGCTTTTTCCGAATCCTGATGCACCGCGAAGAATTGACCGGGTGCGTACACCAGAAGATTGTGCGGCTCGGCTTCAAGCTTGAGCTCGGGCGGCAAGCCCAGTTCGACCTTGATACGGGCCAGGGCATCATCAAGCGTTGCCTGCCATTGCGGCGAACCACAGTTGATGGCGCTGGCTGGAACTTCCCAGGTATCGCGTACACGTGGGTCGAGCCGTGTCTGATCCTTGTATCCATGAAGTGCGGGCTGCGCGACAGCACACAGGCGGTGTGCCATCTGTACGGTTACCGGCAAGGGTACGGCGCCGATGCCCGCAACCCGCAGCCCGGGATCGGCGCGGATACTGAAGTGTGTGGCAAAGGACGTGTCGTCGCCGATTTCGCTGAGTAGCCGGGCGATGAATTTGCTTGCTGGGGTCATCTGGCTTGCTTGTAGTTGGGGCTGGACCCGAATGGTATTGCCGTGACGGTAGCACTGAACTCTCTGGAAGACAAAACCCATTTATCTGAAATGGCCGGCGCCGCTTTGGGCGGCGTGAAATCGAGAGACGTAAGCTATATTTCCGGAAAAAAGGAAATCAGGAGTGACCAATTCATGAGCGAATATCAGTACTACGAATTCGCTGCCATCGACCGGCCGTTGACCGTTGCCGAGATGGCCGAACTGCGTGCAGTGTCCACCCGTGCGGTCATTACACCCGGTGGCTTCACCAATCATTATGAGTGGGGTGATCTCAAGGCCAATCCCGATCAATGGATGCGGCGTTATTTCGATGCATTTGTCTATTTGGCCAATTGGTACAGCTTTCGCTTGTCACTGCGATTGCCAAAAGCGGCGTTCGCCGGCGCTGATTTGCAACCCTTCGTCAATCGCTACACGTTTTTGGCCGAGCCCAACGATACGCACTGGTTTTTCGACTGGATGCTGGATGAACGTGAAAACGCTGACGACTACGTGGAGGATGATGGTAGCGGCTGGATGCGGCGTTTGACCCGTTTGCGTGATGAATTGCTGCGAGGCGATTTGCGGCCGCTCTATCTCGGCTGGCTGGCCGATGGCGGCGCCTTGCGCGACGATATGCTGGAACCCGCAGTCCCTCCTGGCCTGGCGGAATTGTCGCCGGCCCAGCAGGCATTGGTCGAGTTCCTGGAGATCGATCCGGATCTGCTTACAGCCGCTTGTGAGGGCAGTGCCAGGGTTTCGCCGCCGGACGATGACGAATCGGAGCATATCGCCGCCTGGCTGGAAGGCTGGCAGGCCGCTGAAATGAGGGATGTGCTGAAGAGCATGGCGCTGGGGCGGGGCCAGGAGGCCGAGCGCCGGGTGAAGCTGCCGACGGGTCATAATCCAGCGCAGTCGCATAAATGTCAGTGATCTTCTGATAGAACTTGCGCTCGGAAAGTCGAACTTCCCGAACTTTCTCCAGTTGTCGCTCGAAGAATTCGTTGGTCAGCACACTGCCGCCACTTTTCAGGCGCTCCACATCCATTACCCAGCCCTGGATGGTGTAGTCCTTCACAATCTGGCTGGCCCACTTGCGGAACTGCACTGCCCGTTCATTTTCGATCTTGAAGCCCACCGCAATGATGGCTTGCAAGCTGTAGTGATCAACCTCTCGCTGTACCTGCCTGCTGCCCTCGGTTTGAACTATTAAGTATTTCTTAATAGTTGCCGCAGGCTCCAACTCCTGGTCGGCAAAGATACGTTTGATGTGCTGGTTGATGGCGGGTACTGTTACGTCGTAAAGCGTTGCCATCATCTTTTGCGTCAGCCAGAGATTTTCATCCTGATAGCGCATCTCTACGGCTTGGTTTTGTCCGCCCGTAGCGGCCACAAAGGTCAGATGCTCCGCTGCCGACGATCGGACAATGGATGCTTCCCGCTTCTTCTTCGCCATCAGGCTTCCCCTTCATCTCCGAGCATATCTGTCGTCCGACTATCGCTGGACTTCGGTCGGATTTGGCTGTTTTCGCAGCGAGCCAGCACCATCTTTGGAATCTGCTTCAGCGTCACCATCCACATCCGTGTCATCGCATTCCCTTTGATGTTCATAAGCACCAAGTCCAGCACGGCTGGAAATTCGTTCCCCAGCGCGGTCGCCTCGACATTTCGAACAAATTCAAGATGCTATTCTCACAAATATATGAATGAGCATCACATTACTTCCCAATACAGAAGGGTTTTTTAAGACGTATCCTGTTGATTGTAAATAATATTTTTTGATGTTCTTGGCATGCTTGGACCTGTTTTTGGACCCAAAGCTGATGTGTGTCTCTTGATGGCTCTCCAAAGCGCATTATGGATCATCTCTGCCGCCAGACTTGCTGAAATAGGTGCAAATGGAGGTGCTATTGGCTGCATGATCAGCGCAGTCCCGCAACGCGCAGACTTGGTGATGTATTCATTATTGAGTATATTGAATACATCAAGACTGCAAGGAGCTGACCATGCCCCGCACGAACACCACCACCATGACAGTGCGCCTCAGTGGCCCTCTGAGCGAATTCGTTGCCACAAATGTTG
>JBAYOJ010000083.1:0-9301 GCA_041678385.1 Burkholderiaceae bacterium
AGCAGCGCTTCATCGATAGGTTTTACAAAACGCATGTCGACTACCGTAGCGTCGAGCTGTTCAGCGGCCTGCAAAGCCGGAGCGAGCAGGGTGCCGAAGGCCAGAATGGCAATGCCCTGCCCTCGGCGGCGCACCACGCCCTTGCCGATAGGCACGGTATCGAGCCCGGGCTGGATCACCGCACCGCCGCCGGCCCCACGCGGATAACGCACCGAAGCCGGGCCGGGATGCTGAAAACAGGTGGACAGCAGCAGCCGGGCTTCGTTTTCGTCAGAGGGGGTGGCCACAACCATGTTGGGCACGCAGCGCAGGTAGGCGATGTCGTAGTTACCCGCATGGGTGGCACCGTCAGCCCCGACAATGCCGGCTCGGTCCAGTGCAAAAGTGACATCAAGATTCTGTAGCGCCACATCGTGAATCAACTGATCGTATGCGCGCTGCAGGAAGGTGGAATAAATGGCGACCACAGGCTTCTGGCCTTCGCAGGCCAGACCGGCGGCAAAAGTGAGCGCGTGTTGCTCGGCGATCCCAACATCAAAATAACGGTTGGGAAAGCGGCGTTCAAACTCGACGAGCCCGCTACCTTCGCGCATGGCCGGCGTAACGCCAAAAAGACGGGTGTCGCTTTGCGCCATATCACACAGCCACTGACCGAACACCTGAGTAAACGTCAGGCGCGAAGCGGTGGCCGGCTTCTGTATACCAACACTGGGGTCGAACTTGCCCGGACCGTGATACAGCACAGGGTCGGCTTCTGCCAACTTGTAGCCCTGCCCTTTGCGCGTCACCACATGCAGGAATTGCAGCCCCCCCCGTTCCCGCAGGTTTTCAAGCGTAGGAACGAGTACGTCCAGATCGTGGCCGTCGATGGGCCCAACATAGTTGAAACCCAGCTCTTCGAACAAGGTCGCAGGCGACACCAGCCCCTTGGCATGACCTTCGACCCGACGGGCGAGTTCCAGCACGGGTGGCACGCGCTGCAGCACCGCCTTGCCGACATTCTTGGCGGCAGCGTAGAAACCGCCAGACATCAAACGGGCCAGATAGTGATTCAGTGCCCCCACCGGCGGCGAGATCGACATGTCGTTGTCATTCAGCACCACCAGCATGTTCACCCCCGGGGTGACACCGGCATTGTTCAGGGCTTCGAAGGCCATGCCCGCCGTCATTGCGCCATCGCCGATGACGGCAATGTGCTGCCGCTGGGCATGACCGGTATTGCGCGATGCCACAGCCATGCCCAGCACTGCTGAAATCGACGTGGAAGAATGCGCAGTACCAAACGCGTCGTATTCAGATTCGCTACGTTTGGGGAACCCGGAAATCCCCCCCGCCTGCCGCAAACTTGCCATGGCTTCACGGCGGCCAGTGAGGATCTTGTGTGGGTAGGATTGATGACCGACATCCCACACCAGCCTGTCGTCAGGCGTGTTGAAGACGTGATGCAACGCAATCGTTAGCTCGACCGTACCCAGATTGGACGATAGATGCCCCCCCGTGCGCGAGACCGACTGCAGCACGAACTGGCGCAGCTGATCGGCGAGCTCGTGGAGTTCGCGGCGATCCAGCCGACGCAAATCGGCAGGCGAATGAATCTGCTCGAGGCTGACCTTGCTCATGGACATAATTGATCTATATTAATTTGGCATTGTATTCGTTGAACTTGCCCGCTGCAGCAGCAGCAACGGTAACAAAATTAACGATCGCGGCTGACGATGAAATCAGCGATGCTGGTCAGGCGCGCAGCAGACGGCCCCAGCGGCAGCAATGCAGCACAGGCTTCGTCGCGTAGTGACCGCAGCAGTTCGCGCGAACCCTCCAGCCCGAGTGTGGATACGTAAGTCGGTTTGTTTTCCAGCACGTCCTTGCCCGCTGTCTTTCCCAGAGTGGCAGTATCAGCGGTGACGTCAAGAATATCATCGGCCACCTGAAAGGCCAGACCAATGGCGCCGGCGTATTTTTCGAGACCCTCGCGAACGATGGAACCGGCACCAGCCACGACCCCGCCCAGCAGGACGGATGCCTCAAGGAGGGCGCCCGTCTTCATGCGATGCATCTGCTGCAGGGATTCCGGTTCCAGCAGCACCCCCACGCTCTCGCAGTCGATGGCCTGGCCGCCGACCATCCCCTGGCTTCCAGCGGCTCGCGTCAGCAGCTGGATCGCCTGCACAACCAGGGCCGGCGCAATAGGCATCATACTGAGGGATTCGAATGCCAATGGCTGCAGGGCATCGCCGGCCAGCATGGCGGTGGCTTCGTCGAACTGAATATGGACGGTCGGCCGCCCCCTGCGTAAGGTATCGTCGTCCATGCAGGGGAGATCATCATGCACCAGCGAATAGGCGTGAATGAGTTCTACGGCCGCTGCGGCGTGGTCCAGAGCAATCCGCTGCGAGGCGGCGGCGGCATTTGACTGAAGAGAGGCTTCACCGGCGGCATACACCAGCGCGGCGCGCACCCGCTTCCCACCGCCCAGTACGGCATAGCGCATGGCTTCGTGCAAGCGGCCCGGCACCGCATCGGCGCCAGGGAGGGTATGCTCTAGCATGTTTTCGACTTGCTGCACGCTGCTGCCCAGCCAGGTCTGAAAATCACTGACCTGCTTATCGAGCCGCGGGCTCATGCGTCGCCCTCGACCGTGGAGTCGTCCAGCGACTTGAGCAGGCTGCCCTGCAAGACTTTGACTTGCTCTTCAGCTACATCAAGCCGCTGCTGGCAGATGCGAGCAAGCTCAACCCCACGCTGATAGGCGCGCAGCGAATCATCGAGTGGCAGAGCGCCGTCTTCCATCTTGGTGACCAGGGATTCAAGTTCAGCCAACGCTGACTCGAAGTCTTGAGGCAGGTCAGCCTCTTGCTGACCCTTGGTGCCAGGCTGTGCCGTTTGATTTGATGCCATGTTTGCGTGCATTTCCTGAAAGCTGCCGGGCGATGGGAGCACCCGCCCGTCATTGTAATTTATTGCCGTAGACTGAAAATGAAGTGGGGTACAATCTTCCGTCTTTCATCGGCCAGTCCGTATTTTTTCTTCGCACCAGGGCCATCCCCTGGTATGTCTACCGCGGGGGGAATCATGACCGATATCGGTCGTCATGCGCATATCACACCGGCGCGGACCCAAATTCCAGTGCATTCCTATTTCGACGAAGGTCTCTTCGCGAAAGAAAAGGAATTGATCTTCAAGAATTCGTCAGTATACGTCGGCCACGAGAAGTTGATCCCGGAAACTGGCGACTGGCACGCCCTGGCCCATGAAGGGTCGGGGCGCGTACTCGTGCGCGACAATCAAGGCGTTTCACTACTTTCAAACGTTTGTCGCCACCGGCAGGCCATTATGTTGGGCGGCAGCGCTGGCAATGTCACCGACCCGGCACTCGCCCGGGGCAACCTGCGCGAAACCGGCGGCAAGATCGTATGCCCCATTCATCGCTGGACATACGAAACCGATGGTGCACTGATAGGCGCCCCGGAATTCCCTGAAAAGCCCTGCCTGAACCTGCAGCGTTTCCCGCTCAGGAATTGCCACGGTTTGCTGTTTGAAGGCCTGCGCGACCCTGCGGCAGATATGGCAAGCCTGTTCCAGTCACCAGAGTTCGATTTCTCGGGCTATGTGCTGGATCACGTCGAACATCATCACTGCAATTACAACTGGAAGACCTTCATCGAGGTCTATCTTGAAGACTACCATGTAGCGCCCTTCCATCCCGGGCTGGGCGGTTTTGTCACTTGTGATGACTTGCGTTGGGAGTTTTCCGACTGGTATAGCGCCCAAAGGGTGGGTATCAATCAGGCCTTCAGCCAGCCCGGCAGCGAAGTCTATCGCCAATGGCACGAACGTCTGCTGGAATATCGTGGCGGCGAGTCCCCCGAATTCGGTGCCGTCTGGGTGACCTATTTCCCCACCCACATGATAGAAATCTACCCTCACGTACTCGTTCTATCTACCTTGCACCCCATCAGCCCTCAAGTAACGGTGAATGTGGTCGAATTCTATTACCCCGAAGAAATTGCCGCGTTCGAACGCGAGTTCGTCGAAGCCCAGCGCGCAGCCTATATGGAAACCGCGGTCGAAGACGATGAAATCGGGGAACGCATGGATGCCGGGCGACGGGCCCTCATGCAGCGTGGTGCCGATGAATCGGGACCCTATCAATCGCCGATGGAAGACGGCATGCGCCACTTCCATGAATGGTATCGGCGCCTGATGGGTGCCGACCTGGGTATTTAGCACCTGTTGGCACTGACAAGCGCTACGCCCTTCCTTGGACTGCGGGTTGTCCGCTACACGCGGCGGTTTTGTTCTTGCGCTTCGCCGCCCTTGCTGACCGGCGCCGCAGGCTGGCCCTGCATGACCCGGGTCTCGCTATAGGTGCGCCAGATGGACAGCATGCCGGATGCCACGACCAGCGCCATACCGGACCATGCCACCCAGTCGGGTATGTCGCCCCAAATGAAAAGGGCGATCACGGCAGAGAACACAATGGTCGTGTACTGCAGGGCGGCCGTCAGCAACGCCGAACCCAGCCCGAAGGCGCGCGTCAGGGCCAATTGACCGACCATGCCCAGAACGCCCACCCCGATCAAGGCCAGCCAGGCATCGAGCGTCATAGGCGGCCAACCATCCACAACCAGTGCAACCATGCCAGCCAGGCAGGCAAAACAGGAGAAAAACAACACCGTCCGCCATTCCGGCTCGCCGATGCGACCCAGCGAACGCACCTGCATCATCGCCATGGCGGAGCAGGCGCCGGCGCATAAGCCCATGAGCGCACCTGCCATCTGGTCGGGGCCGATGCTGGGGCGCAATATGGCCACCACACCGAAGAACCCGAGCACGACCGCTGTGGTACGCACGGCATCGCGCTGGCGCCAGTCGCGCATCAGCATCCAGCCGGCAATGAAAAGCGGCGACGTATAGTTAAGGCTGACGGCTGTTGCAAGAGGCAGGCTGGCGATTGCGAAGAACCCCATCCACATCGAGCCGACGCCGGCCACGTTGCGGGCAATATGCAGACGCCAGCTTTTTGGGCGTAGTGAACGCCGGGTAAATACAGCCCAGATAAAGATGAGAAGTACCGATGGCAGGCCGCGAAACAACACAATCTGCGGCAGGCTCGCATGCTGGTCGGATGCCATTTTGACGCAAGCCCCCATGCCCGCGAACATGAGGCTGGCCAGGAGCATCCATAAAGACTGCATGTAATCTACCGGAATCAGTAAAAACGGGCACCCGTCGAAAGGAAGCCAATACTATACTCCCCTGCCTGGGGTATTTTTCATATCGCTTGCGCGAAACCAACGAATCGCCATGCAGGCCGCCCTTTTTTGGGGCGGGATCGTCCCCATATCAATAAAAGACACTCTTGCTCGCAACCGGAGATCTTCCAAACATGAAGCGCATCGTCCTCTTCTTGATGACCAACTTCGCTGTCTTGCTCGTCCTGAGCGCCACCATGAACGTTCTGGGCGTGGGGCGCTATCTGACGGCAAACGGCCTAGACCTGACTCAATTGCTGGTATTTGCCGCCGTCATCGGCTTTACCGGCTCCATTATTTCGCTGTTGATCAGTAAGCCGATGGCCAAGGCCAGTACTGGTGCCCGAATCATCGACCCGCAGGCACCGGCCAACACCCGCGAAGCCTGGTTGCTTGACACTGTTCATCAACTTTCTGATCGAGCCGGCATTGGGCGGCCCGAGGTCGCCATCTATGACGGCGCACCCAACGCCTTCGCCACGGGGGCTTTCAAGAATAATGCCCTTGTGGCCGTTTCCACCGGCCTGCTGCAAAGCATGAACGAAGAGGAAGTCACCGCAGTACTGGGTCACGAAGTCGCTCATATTGCCAATGGCGATATGATCACCCTGACCCTCATCCAGGGCGTGGTAAACACTTTTGTGATTTTCCTGTCACGCGTCGTCGGGTATTTCGTCGATCGCGTGCTGCTCAAGAATGATCGGGATGTCGGCATCGGCTTCTATGTGTCTTCGTTCATCTGCGAAATCATATTCGGCATCCTGGCATCGACCATCGTCGCCTGGTTCTCGCGCCAGCGTGAATATCGTGCCGATGCCGGGTCGGCTGCGTTGCTCGGTTCTCGTGAACCCATGATTCACGCGCTTGCACGCCTGGGTGACATGGAGCCCGGGGCCTTGCCCAAGAACTTCGAGTCTTCGGGGATTTCGGGTGGCAAGGCAATCAGCGCATTGTTTGCATCGCACCCGCCCATTGCTTCGCGTATCAACGCCCTGCTTTCGCTGCAGCGAGTCTGAGTCCGGATACACCTGCCCCGCCTAAGCGGGGGGCAGGTGTCCTAAAAAGATCAGTCAAGCAGGCGGTCGAACCAGGCCACCGCCTTCCCCCAGGCCTCGCTGGCATCGCGAGCGTTGTAACTGGGTCGGTAATCCGCATAGAAGGCGTGATCCGATTCCGGATAAACGACTATGCGCGAAGACTGTGCCGCCTCATTCCCCTGTTTCAGGGTTTCTTGCATACGCCTCACATCCGCCAACGGAATACCGGCATCCTGCCCGCCATACAGCCCCAGCACCGGCGCGTGCAGACGCCCCGCCACGTCAACAGGGTTTTCGACCTGCAAAGGGCCGTGACCGACGGTGAGCCTGCCGTACCAGGCAACCGCCGCCCGGCATTGTGGATTGTGTGCGGCGTACATCCAGGTCAGCCTGCCTCCCCAGCAGAAGCCGGTTACGCCCAGGCGCCCGACATCCGCCCCCTGCGCAGCCGCCCAGTCCACACTGGCATCCAGATCGGCCAGCACCTGCTCATCGGGCACTTTTGCGACGATATCGCGAACCAGCTCGGTGATGTCGCCATACTGACTCGCATCCCCCTGACGCTGATAGAGTTCCAGGGCCACCGCCATATAGCCCTCATGAGCCAGTCGGCGGCAAATATCCTTGATGTGCTCATGAAGACCGAAGACTTCCTGGATGACCAGGATGAGGGGCGGCCGCTCGATGGCGGATGGCGCAGCAAAATAAGCGGTCATCGTGCCATCCTGCACCGGGATTTCCGTCATGCCATGACGCAGGCCTTCGGCGCTGGTCTGGATGGTGCTATCAGTGCTGCCCGTAATCTTTGAATAATTCATGTCTCCTCCTTGGTATGAATACGGTCCGGATGCAGGCGTGTGCCCAGGCGAGGGATCAGTGTGCCTGTTCCCAATTGGCGCCAATTCCCACTTCCGCCATCAGCGGCACGGCCAGTTCGGCCACTGAGCACATCAGGCGAGGCAGGCTGCCGGCGACGGCCTCGACCTCGTCTGCCGGGACATCAAGCACCAGCTCGTCATGTACCTGCATCACCAATCGGGTTTTCAAGCCTTCGTTGTGCAGCCAGTCATCGACTGCGACCATGGCCATTTTTATGAGATCGGCAGCTGTGCCTTGCACAGGCGCGTTGATGGCGGCACGTTCCGCTGCGGCACGGCGTGGCCCCTTGGCGCCACGCAGATCGGGTAGCCAGATGCGACGGCCGAATACTGTTTCGACATAGCCCTGATCGCCTGCCTGGGCGCGGATGTTGTCCATGTATCGGGCCACACCCGGATAACGTGTGAAGTAGCGGTCGATGTAGGCCTTGGAAGCATCGCGCGTGATGCCAAGATTCGACGCCAGCCCGAACTCGCCCATACCGTAAATGAGGCCGAAGTTGATGGCCTTGGCTGCGCGGCGCTGTTCGGAAGTCACGGCATCAAGATCCACACCGAATACCTCGGAAGCAGTGGCGCTGTGAATATCGAGGTCTTCCTGGAAAGCGCGGCTCAGGTTTTCGTCGCCCGACATATGCGCCATCACGCGCAGTTCTATCTGTGAATAATCGGCTGACACAATGCGCCCGTCGGTAGCGACAAAGGCCGTACGTACCCGGCGTCCTTCAGCTGTGCGTACCGGAATGTTCTGCAGGTTGGGGTCGGACGACGCCAAGCGCCCTGTGATCACTGCGGCCTGCGCATAGCGGGTATGAATACGCCCTGTCGATGGGTTCACCATCTTGGGCAGTTTGTCAGTGTAGGTCGACTTCAACTTGGCCAGCGCCCGGTATTCGAGAATGAGAGCGGGCAGTGGGTAGTCGAGAGCCAAGCGGTTGAGCACTTCTTCGTCAGTGGAGGGTGCACCGCTGGCCGTCTTGCGTACCACCGGCAGGCCCATGCGCTGGAACAGGATTTCTCCCAACTGCTTGGGGGAATTCAAATTGAAAGGCTGGCCTGCCAGTTCGTAAACCTTGCGTTCAAGCTCCAGCATTTGCTGGCCCAGTTCGTGACTCTGCATGGCAAGAACGTGGGCATCGACCTTCACGCCATTGCGCTCTATGGTGGTAAGCACATCGGAACAGCGGACTTCCAGCCTGTAGGTTGCCTCCAACCCGGATTCGGCCGCAATTTGCGGCCGCAGCACCTGATGCAGCTGCAATGTGAAATCAGCATCCTCGCAAGCATACTGGGCGGCTTTCTCGATTTCGACCTCGTCAAAACCGATTTGCTTCGCCCCCTTGCCGCAGATATCTTCATAGGCCACGCCGCCCCGCCCCAGCCAGCGTTCCCCGAGTTCCTGAAGATTCACGCGCCGATGCGATTCCAGTACATAGGCCTGCAGCATGGTGTCTTCAGTGACCCCCGCCAGACAGACCCCTTCGTTCGCCAGTACGTGGGCATCGTATTTGGCATTGTGCAGCAGTTTGGCTGCATCGGGGTTTTCAAGCCAGGGCCGCAGACGGGCCAGTACCGCATCTTTTGACAACTGACGCACGACATCCGGCCCCCGGTGCGCGACTGGTATATAGCAGGCAACACCACCTTGGGTCGATAAAGAAATGCCGACCAGGCGGGCAACCATGGGATCAAGCGATGTCGTTTCGGTATCCATCGCCACAAGCTCACTGCCCTGCACGGTTTCCACCCAGCGATCCAGAGCCGCCTGATCAAGCACGATTTCGTAGGCGGTGACCGGCGCCGGCGGTGGATCGGACGCAATCCGTGCGTCCTGGACAGGCACTCGGCTTGCATCACCCGTCAGTTCACGCAGCCAGCTGCGGAAGCCGTAGTATTCGAACAGCTCTATCAGTGTTTCGCGGTCTACCTCGGCGGGCACCAGGGCGTCCAGTCCGCCTTTCACATCCGTCTCGCAATCAAGCTTGACGGTGATGAGTTCGCGAGTCAGGGGGAAATTGGGAATGGTGGTACGCAGGTTTTCGCCAGCAACGCCTTTGATTTCGGCTGCCCGTTCCACCAGAGCGTCGATCGAGCCGTACTCTGTCAACCATTTAACGGCCGTCTTGGGGCC
>JBAYOJ010000084.1:0-9196 GCA_041678385.1 Burkholderiaceae bacterium
CGAAATAACCATCAGCCTGGGCACGTGCGTAACGCCGATGGCTTTCCACGGCCCAGGCATCCTGGTCTTCGCGGCTCACCCCGCGCCGGAGCGCTTCGTCACCAGTGTAGACAGCAATGGGCTGCTCGACCACCCGGCCCCGGATCAGCAGCGGGTCAGTGACGCAGACATCCCCTAGACGTCGGGCCCGCTGCCGTGGCCATAATAGCGGCGTATGACTGAGGGATTCGAACCCGCCACAGAGTACGACTGATGCTTCGCCCAGCAGGATATCCCTGAAACCCATGCCTATCGCTGTCATGCCCGAGCAGCAGGCGCGGTCTATGGTTGCCGATGGCGTTGTTTCTGGAAGGCTGGAGCTTAATACGGCCTGACGCACAGGGGTCAGCATGGCGGATGCCAACATGCCGACGCCGCCATAGAGGCTGTCAACGGCCGCAGGGGGGACCCCGGAGCGGCCCAGGCATGCATCAATGGCAAGCGCGCCCAAGGCAGGGCCGTCGAGATCGCGCAATACGCCTTCAAATTTGCCGAAGGGTGTCCTTGCCACCGAAACCACCACTACATCTGCATCAGACATTCTGGGAACTCCATAGGGTCAAGGCTTGTGCTTTCAGTTTTGGCCGGTCGACCTTGCCATTTGCGTTCTTGGGGATGGTGTCGACAAAGTGGAAATGTCTGGGCGTTTTGAAACCCAGCAAGGATTTGCAGTGGGCGGCCAACTGTGAGGCGCTTGGGGCTACGCTGGCGACCGGGGCAACGAAGGCGACTGCGATTTCCCCCCAGTCCGGGTCGGGAATGCCGAGGACGACGGCTTCCAGAATGCCCGGATGGCTGGTCAGCACGGCTTCCACTTCGGTGGGGTAGATATTGAAGCCACCGCTGATCAGCATGTCTTTGCTGCGCCCGGAAATCGTGATGAAACCGTGGTCATCACAATAGGCCAGGTCGCCTGACCACAACCAACCATCACGCAGGACCTTGGCTGTTTCGTCGGGGCGGTTCCAGTAGCCTTGCATGACGTGTTCTGAGCGGATGGTGATTTCGCCGACTTCGCCGGCTGGCACAGGCCTGCCGTCCGGGTCGCGCAATACCACTTCCACGAAGGTGTATGGCTTGCCTATACAGCCGACGCGTGGCTTGCGCTCGTCGCCGGTATCGCTGGGCAGGAAGTGATCTTCGGGGCCCAGCGATGCCACTGTCATCATGGCTTCGGTCAGCCCGTAATTCTGAGTGAAAATGGGCCCGAAGCGGGCCAGTGCCTTACCGAGGGTATTGCGGGATATCGGTTCCGCCCCATAGCCGATGGCGCGCAGGCTGCTTAAGTCGAAGCGATCGATATCTGGATGATTGACGATGCGTGTGAGTATGGTCGGTACACAGGTGAAGACAGTGACCCGCTCGTGCTGGATGGCCTGCAGCAAGCCGTCTATTGAACCGCCTTCCACAATGACATTGCGTGCGCCGCGCAGATACCACGGCACAAAGTAAGTGCCGCTCGCGTGGGTGAGGGGGCCGACATGCGCCACGACATCGTCGTGGCGGATATCGCGGTCAATCAGCATATTGCGGTACACCGCCGACCAATTGCGGCGGGACAGCATCACCCCTTTGGGTTTGCCTGAAGTGCCGGAAGTGTAATTGATGGTGCACAGGTCATCCGGCATGGAAAGATCGGCCACCCGGCCGCTGGCGGAGATCATGGCGGGCCATTCCGGCCCGTTCACTGCTTCGACGCCGTCGACCTGGCACCACCAGATGTCCGGCCTGCCCGCAGCGATTACGGTGGCGCGGTCGGCTGCTGCGCTATCAAAGAAGACGGCAGAGGCGCCACAATCGTTGATGACGGTTTCTAATTCGGCTGTGGTGAAACGTACATTCAGCGGCACCCGCACCAGGCCGGCCTGTTCGAGTGCGAACTGCAGCAGCATGTATTCGGGGCGGTTCG
This sequence comes from Burkholderiaceae bacterium, assembly GCA_041678385.1. Lineage (GTDB taxonomy): Bacteria > Pseudomonadota > Gammaproteobacteria > Burkholderiales > Burkholderiaceae_B > Yanghanlia. The sequence continues at coordinate 1,949 of JBAYOJ010000084.1, forward strand.
ACATGAAAAGACACACCCGGCTGCCCTGTTCCAGACGGCTGGCCAGGCTGACTGCAATGGCGCCGACCTGGGTGTTGAATTCTGCAAAGGACCATCGCCGGTTACCGTAGGTCAGGCATTCCCTTTCGGAAAAATGGCGGGCGGCCTTGTCGGTGATGGCGCTCAGGGAAGCTGAACTGTTCATGGCCGGTTGCCGTAATGTTCAAGTATGTAATGGGCGATATCGGGTACAGGGGTTCCAGAGAGAAACACTGCGCTCACGCCCGCATCTTTCAGGGGGTCAATGTCTTCCTGTGGGATTACGCCGCCTGCGATCAAACCGATGTCTTCCGCGCCTGCTTCGCCCAGCAGTTGCCTGAGCCGGGGTAGCAAGGTCAGGTGCGCGCCTGAAAGAATGCTGATGCCGATCACGTCGACGTCTTCTTCCAGGGCGGCCCGGACCACCTGTTCAGGCGTGCGGCGCAGACCGGTGTAGATGACCTCCATCCCGGCATCCAGCAGGCCGCGGGCCACGACGCGGGCACCGACATCATGGCCATCCAGCCCCACCTTGGCGACCAGTACACGAACTTTTCTTTCCGATGTGACCATAAGCTTGCGCCTTAAAAATCGGTTGACGGCTCGAAGGTGCCGAAATGATGCTTCCAGCGTTCGCAGATTTCGCCGACAGTGGCGTGCGCCTTGACCGCTTCTATCGTGGGAGGAACCATGTTGGACCCGTCGCGGCACGCCTGGTCAATGGCGGCGAGAGCCGCCTTGACTCGTGCCGGGTCGCGCCTGGCCTTGATGTCGGCAATACGCTGCATCTGTTTCTGCGCAGTCTGGGAGTCGATACGGAAGGCCGTGTTTGGCACATTGGGTTGCTGGGGCCACTTATTGACGGTGACCCAAGGGCGGCCGCCGGTATCAAGCGCCCGTTGGCGGCGGACGGCGCCTTCGGTCATCCAGCGCCGGCCCAGGCCTGTGGTGATGACTGCCAGGGCGCCGCCGGCTTCTTCGATTTCTTTCAGGGCGCCTTGTATCTGGTGTTCAATCTGGTTGGTGAGTGTTTCGACAAAATAGGAACCCCCCATAGGATCTATGGTGTCGATGAAGCCATGTTCATTAGCCAGGATCTGCTGGGTGCGCAGGGCCACCTTGACCGATTGTTCGGTAGGGGTGGAAACCGCTTCGTCATAGGAAGCGATGTAGACGTAGGACGCACCGCCCAGTACATAAGCCAGCGTGCCGTAAGCGATGCGGACGATATTATTGAGCGGTTCCTGCAGGGCTTCCTGGCCATGGCCGTAGACGGTCATGCGCAGCGCCATTGCGTCGGAAAGCGTGGCGCCGTAACGCTCTTTCATCAACTTCGCCCAGGCCCGGCGCAAGGCCCGCAGATTCGCGATGGATACGAAGAAATCGTGCCGTTCATCGGGAAACATATGAAGCAAGGGTGCTACCTGATCAATGTTGTAGCCTTGTTCCAGCAGCAGATCGAGGTAATGCATGGCGTTTGCCAGCGCGATGGCGGCCGCGCGACTGGAGCCGGCGCCACCGGCATTGATGTGATTCATGCATACTGTCATGGGCGACCAATTGGGGGCGTGTTCGACACACCACGCAACACAGTCAGCTGCCAAACGCGCGGCGGCTTCTGCTGGAAGGATTTGAGTGCCCCGAGCGATGTATTCCTTGAGCGGGTCATTCTGCAGGTTGACCGTGTATTGGTCCGATTTCAGGCCGCGACGCTCGCCCAACGCCGCGAACATGGCAAGCACGATGGGCCCGATTGAGTTCCCCAGCGTGCCGACCCTTTTTATGCTGGCCAGATCAATGCCATCGAACAGTGCTTCCAGGTCGGCCAGACTATCGATGGCCACGCCGACCTGCCCGACTTCACCCGTGGACATTTCGTGATCGGAGTCGTAGCCGCACTGGGTTGGAAGATCGAGCGCCACAAGCAATTGTTCTGCACCCCAGCCGACCAGCGTACGGAAGCGTTGGTTGCAGTCCGCCGCTTCGCCAAAACCAGAGTATGCGGATACCACAAAAGATTCAGTCCGGAACATGCCGGCCCGATCGCCACGGGTGTAGGGATACTGGCCCGGAAAGCCGATGTCTTCCAGATAGGCGTGGCCGTCATTGATGAGATCGAGAGGCGTGTAGAGGGGGGCGATCTCAATGCCGATGTCCGACATGAAAGCGCGCTGTTCGCCTTTCTGCGCCACTTCGGCGCTGTATCGGTGCTCGTGCCATGCTTTGGCGGCCTCTGATAGCGAGGTGATGGCCGGATCGCCGGGACGGCCTTTGAAGTGCTCATTCACGGTGGGCTCCGTTGACCTTGGGTATAAGATCTGTTGAGTATTATTATTGTGTAATCATCAATAAAAATCAATATATGTTGTTGAGTCAACAATTTTAAATATAAAATATTGTCGTTATAATTATTTTTATAGTGTGTGGGTGTTGGTGCCCGGCACGGCAACCTGGGACGTGAAAATGGAAAAAAGAATCAAGCTGAACAGTACCGACATCCAGATCATCAAGTATCTGCACAAAGATGCGCGCATGTCCGCGAGCGCCATTGCCGACGAGCTGAAGCTGCCCGAATCGTCAGTGCGTCATCGGTTGAACCGCTTGGTCAACGGGGGGGTAATTGAATTCGTTGCTCAGACCAGCCCGCTGAATGTCGGGTATCCCGTCTGGATCATGATGGAAATCGAGGTTGAAACGGTGATGATTCGCAAAGTGGCTCAGCAACTCGCCGACCTCAACGAAATGTATATCGTCTATACAACCACCGGCGCCTTCGATATTTCAGCGGGGGCCACGTTCCGGACGAACAAAGAATTCATCGACTTTCTCGCAGGCCCTTTTGCGGCGATAAAAGGGATAAGGCGGGTGACCACCCGCGCGATTCTTGAAGTCTACAAAAGGCAATTCAAGTTCGTCCCGCCTGTAGACGACGACTGACAAAAAATGGGGACAGACCACGTTTTTCCAAAAGAAAAACGTGGTCTGTCCCCTTTTTTTCGTTTTTACGAGCAGTCGATTACGACGTTGCCGAGGATGCCTTGTTCTACTGCGTGATGCGCATCGATGAGTTGTTGCAAGGGGAAGACGGCGCCGATATTGTGTTGCAGTTTGCCTTCGCGCAGCAGGGCGTGAAGGCCGTTCACTGCGTTCGTGCGTTGTGCGGGCGTCAGGTCGTAGACCAGGAAAAAGCGTAACGACAAGGAACGGAACAACCAGACGGCATAATCTATCGGGACGGGGCCGCGCGTGTTTGAACCAAAACAGACGTAGCGGCCATGCGTTGCCAGTACCCCGTCGTCCACCAGCGAATAGCTGCTGGAAAGGTCCATATCTATGATGGCGTTGACGCCCGCCCCATCCGTCAGCGACAGGGCGCGTTGCGCCGTTGATTCCTGTTTATAGAGGATGGTTTCCGGGAAGCCCGCCTGGTGCAGGTGCGCCGCTTTTTCTTGTGAACCCACGGTGGTAATGACACGAGCCCCACGGGCACGGGCTATCTGGGCGGCGTAGAAACTTACGGCAGAAGCGCCGCCAATGACCAGCACTGTCTGCCCTGGGCCAAGTTCGGCGAGTTCCACTGCATGGTGGGCCGTCAAGCCGGGGATCCCCAGACAGGCGCCCACTTCAAATGAGGTGCCTTCGGGCAGAGGCACGGCCTGTTCTGCCGGCAGAACGACGTATTCGGCGGCTGTGCCATGTGGGCGTTTGTACTGAGCATTCCAGGTCCAGACACGTTCGCCTACCCGTGTCGCCGCGACGCCTGCGCCGACACTGTCGATAACGCCGGCACCATCGCTGTGGGGGATGACGATGCCCTCAAGCACCGGCCGGCTGCCGGCGCGCGATTTGGTGTCTGATGGATTGACCCCGGAAAACGCCAAGCGGATCCGGACTTCGCCGGGGCCGGGCGTAGGGGTGGGCTGTTCGCCGAATTGCAGAACTTCTTCGGCGGGGCCGTTGCGGTCGTACCAGGCGGCCCGCATCAGTTGCGCCCTGCCGTGACAAAGCGGTTGCTTAATGTGCCCAGCCCGGTCAAAGTGATGTCGACACGGTCGCCGTGCTGTAGATCTGGCGAGTGGCCGTCGGTCCCCATCCAGATGATGTCGCCCGGGTACAGAGTAACGTAGCGGCTCATGGTGCTGATGAAGTCTTCAATGCCGAACAGCATGTCCGCAGTCTGGAAGCGGGTCGTTTCCTTGCCATTCACGCTGACTGAGGTTTCCATGGACGCCACATCCGCATGGGTGGTGATCCAGGGCCCCATGGGTTTGAAGGTGTCTGCGTTCTTGGAGCGCCAGAACGTGCGGTCGCTGGCCTGCCAGTCGCGCTCGCTGACGTCGTTGCCGATGGTGTAGCCCAGAATGCACTGAGCGACTTCGTCGGCGTTGATGTCCCTGGTTTTTTTGCCGATCACCACGACCAGTTCACCTTCGTACTGGATGCGGTTTGCGTCGGCGGGCATGATCACGTCTTCGCCGTGGGCGACCAGCGCATTGTTGGCGCGGTAGCCGACATCCGGCTTGGTGGGGATGTTCAGGCCTACGGTGCCGATGTGCTTTACGTAATTGAGGCCGACACAGTAGAAGGTGGGCGGCACGACCGGTACTTCCAGCTTCACATCGTTCAGGTCATGCTGCGTAGTGGTGGTTTCGTGCCCCTTGAAAGGGTCGCCGCGCACTTCGGTGATGCGATCATTGTCGCCCAATATGCCGTAGCGGGTTTCGCCGTTCAGGGTATAGCGTATCCATCTCATTATTCGAATTTCCTTCAAGGTACCGCTGCAAAGGCAATGGGGTCGTTGTTGAGTTCGTTGATCAGCCAGCCCGTATCGCCCCGTTTCAGGGCGACGTGGATCGTACGGATCGAGTCGATGCCGTCCAGGGGGGCAGGGCCATCCAGCGCCTGGCCCGCTTCATGACGCACCACCAGCATATAGCCTCGCATCAAGCAGTCGTGCTCGTCAATACGGTCGACGACAAGATTGGTGATGATGTGAACAATGTGCATGGTGGGGGAGCGCAGTTGCAAGGCCTGGAGAGCCTCTGCTGGGCCGCGCAACTGCTTGCCCTGGCGATGCCAGATCGCATCCGGGGTGAGCAGACCAGCCAGTGCATCGTAATCCCGTTCATCCAGATGGCGGAAGAACAACATCACCTGATTGCCGCACTCAGTCATATCGACGTTCATCAAAACACTTCCTGTTCAATGTTCAAGTTGGGTTCCACCGGTACGCTATGCGCCCCGGGCGTGCGCCGGCCGTGCCGGCATTCATGATACTGGCGGGATTTCAGTAAAGGTCGGGGAAATATTTATCCGCCATCACCTGACAGCGTTTGATCAGTCGCGGTTCATCAGGTGTGTAATCGGCTACGGCGTTGTGGATGGTGCCCATGTTGTCCCACATCAGCACATCACGCTCTTTCCAGCGGTGGCGATAACGGTATTTGTCCTGCAGTTGATGTTCAAAAAGGAATTTCAGCACGGCGTCGCTGCGTTCTTCCGGCAGTTCGTTGATACGCATCGAATAGCCTGGGTTGGCATAAAGCACCTTCTTGCCCGTAATGGGATGCACAAGAAAGACGGGATGTGAAACCGGCGGTTTGCGCTGGCGTTGTTCTTCGGTCAGCGCCGGCCGCGAACTCCCTCTCTCGCGCCGCATCATTTCCCAGAATTTATTGAAATCATGCGTGATCGTCATGCCGTCGAGTTCCTGCTTCAGGTCGTCCGGAAGGTCGTCATAAGCGGCATGCATGTCACAGAACTCAGTATTGCCCAGCGGCTCGCCATCTCGATGCGGGATCTTGATGCCGTACAGCACATTGCTGAAGGCGATAGTCTTGCTATAGGACATGTCTGTATGCCAGTCCTGCCCGGCATCGCTCAGCCCTATGGGTTTGCCGTCTTCCTTGATGTTGGAAAGAATCATGATCTCGGGGTAGCCGGGCTCATAGAACTGATTGGCGACATTGATTTCCAGTTGACCGAAGCGCGCGGCGAAGTTGCGCTGCTGTTCGGCCGTCAGATGCTGATCGGGGAAACTGATGACCCCGAACTGGCCCAGTGCCTGTTCTATGGCTTTGTAGTCCGCATCGCTCAGGGTTTGTGACAGATCGATGTCGTGAATGGTGGCGCCCAGGCCCGCGCCTTTCGGTTCGATTCTCATGGCTTGTGGAATTGATTTGAATTAAGAGAATTTCATTCTAGCGGTGCGCCCTGCACTGTACTACCATAGAACCGAAAAATCATTTTTTCTGTTTTGGAAACATAAACGGTTCAATAATGAACACAATTGAGTGCATCGAGATCTTCGTCGAGGTCGCCAAAGGCTTGAGCTTTTCCAAGGCAGCGGAACGGCTTGGCATCAGCCGTTCCGCCGTCACCAAAAAGGTCGCATGGCTGGAACAGGCTTTTGAAACCCAGCTATTGCATCGCAATACCAAGCGGGTCAGCCTGACCGAGAGCGGGGAAATCCTGCTGCAGAATGCCGATACCTTATCGAAAGTAGTCAACGATCTGAAAGGCTTGGTAAGCAGCCCCGTTCAGCGACCGACAGGCCGTATCCGGGTCGGGGCGCCGCCTTCCTTCGGTGCCATGCACCTCGCGCCTGCCATCCAGGAATTCGTCGAGGCTTATCCTGCTGTCCAGGTGTCGATGTTGCTCGACGATGGCCGTAGCGACCTGATTGCAGAAAACCTGGACTTGTCACTGCGGATCGCACCGCGCTTGAAAGACAGCAACCAGGTCGCCTACAAGATTGCCGTGGTGCCACAGGTGCTGGTCGCCACACAGGAATACCTGAACAGGTACGGGTGGCCCTCGCAACCCGACGACCTGGAATCGCACAACTGTCTGATACATAGTTTGAAAGCACCGACCGCTCGTTGGGAACTGCTTGATGGGAAAGGCGCCATAAGCGCCGTTCAGGTGGGGGGTACGGTCAATTCGAATCTGGGCGAGTCTTTACTGCATCTGGCCTGTCGCCATCATGGTATTTCCATGCATCCCTTGTACATGGTCGAAGCCTTCATCCGCCGAAATTCTTTGCGGGTGGTATTGCCCGATTACCGCTGCCCGGACCTCGACATTCACGCTGTCGTCCAGAGCAAACGTTACCTTCCCTACAAGATACGGCTATTCGTCGAGCAATTGCAGGCCCGGTTCAGAAACATGGAATGGGCAGCCATTGCGCCATGAACAGGCCTCAAGGAAGCTCTGAACAACTCGTCGCGC
>JBAYOJ010000085.1:0-9126 GCA_041678385.1 Burkholderiaceae bacterium
CCCGCCTTATGGCGAGCCACGCAGTTGGCGCGCCCGGCACGCTTGGCCGTGGCTACCGGTTTTCCGGCACTTGATCATCAATTGCCAGGCCACGGGTGGCCCGTCGGGCAGCTCATAGAATTGATGCTGGAACGCCCGGGCTGTGGCGAACTTCAGTTGTTCCGTCCCGCCCTGCTGCGGCATTTCCCCGGACGCAGCATTACCCTCGTACAGCCGCCCCACCCCCCTTGCATACAGGCATGGGCACATTGGCAGTTGGCGCCTGAACGCCTGCTGTGGATACAGCCCTCTTCCAGCCTCGACGCTTTGTGGGCAACCGAACAGGTTTTAAGACACAACGTATGCGCTGCCGTCTTCTGCTGGGCGGCTCAAATCCATACGGCCAGCCTGCGCCGGCTGCATCTGCTGGCACAGCAAAGCGACAGCATGTGCATCGTATTGCGGCCCTCTGCCGCTCGCCGGCAGGCCAGCGCTGCCGCCCTGCGGCTTGCGCTGCAACCTTGCCGGCACGGCTTGCGCCTGGATATCGTCAAACGTCAGGGTGGCTGCAGTCCGGCCCCCCTGACGTTGCAATTGTATGCCTCACGACAGGCGGCATCCCGACATCATGACGCTGTGGATCTGCCTGAGATCGCCTGACGACGCCGGCACAGGACCGGGCCTGGCTACCACACTGCACGATGTGGCGCTTGCCATGCTGCAATTCAGCCCGCGGGTAGCCTGCTTTCGCCAGAATTCGGTAGTGCTCGAAGTCGCAGCCAGCCTGTCGCTTTTTGGTGGGCCCTTGCGCCTGTGCGGTCTGATCCGTCAGGCCGCCCGCCATCTGGCACCCCTGGCCCGCTTGGGCATGGCCCCTTCCGCCACCGGCGCCTGGCTGCTGGCCGGGGCACCCTCATGCCGCCGACGGCGGGTCTTGAAGAAACGCACTCTGGCCCGACGCCTGGCTGCCCTGCCTTTGCACAGCCTGCCTGAAACCCGGCCCCATGCCCAGTGGCTGCAAGGCATAGGCTGCCGCCACCTGGGCCAACTGAACCGACTGCCCCGTCAGGGGCTGCAACAACGCAGCAGCCCTCGTCTGCTGCAAGCCCTCGATGCCGCTTACGCCCGGGTCAACGAATCGCCGCCCTTGTTCATCCCCCCTGCGGCGTTTCGGCTGGCATTCGACCCGGATTTCCATCTGGAACGGGCCGACCCCCTATTACGCGCACTTCAACCCCTGCTGCAGGCATTGTGCGGCTGGCTGCAAGGCCGGCAAGCAGCGTTACACGAATTCGAACTCCTCCTGCACCACGAAAAAGGCCGGCATGCGCGCCTCCCCTTACGCTTGATGCTGCGGTTTTCAACAGCACTCTGGGAAATTGACGATTTCAACCTTCTATTGAAAGAACATCTCAGGCATTGTCAGTTGCAAGGCCGGGTTGTCAGGCTGGAAATCAGGGCCGATGCCCCCCAGCCTCGGCAGCCTGCCAACGACACGCTCTTTCCCGATCCTGCCCGGCACGCTCAGGAAGAACAGCGCCTGCTTGACCTGCTGGCCGCGCGCTTGGGGGCAGACAGCATTCGCCGGCCTCGTCCTCAAGCCCATCATTTACCGGAACATGCCAATGTGTGGGCAGGCAAGCCCGAACCACCGACGCCTGGCATCCTGCCCGCCTCATTGGGGGCCAAGGCCAGGCCCTTCTGGCTGTTGTCATGCCCTCGGCAACTGGATGTTCAGCATGACCGGCCTGTCCAGCAGGGCCGCCCGCTGCGTCTGATACAGGGGCCTGAGCGCATTGAAACCGGCTGGCACACCGGCCCTCATCAGCGTCGTGATTATTTTGTGGCCGAAGACCCGGAAGGCGCCCGCTACTGGATCTATCGCGAACGCGAGACCGGCTACGGCTGGTTCCTGCATGGCTTGTTCGCCTGACACTGCCATGGGCACTGCCGCTCTTACAGGCCTTCATCTACCATGAACTCCTCTTTCGCTTTCCCGGGTTCCCATGCGGAACTGGACTGCATTTCCAATTTCAGTTTTCTGACCGGCGCCTCACATCCCGAAGAGCTGGTCGAACGCGCATCTGAATTAGGCTACAACGCCCTCGCGCTGAGCGATGAATGTTCTTTGGCCGGTGTAGTCAAGGCCCACCAGGAAGCCCAGCGGCGCCAGTTGCACTTGATTGTCGGCAGCCGCTTCCGGCTGCAGGAAGGCATGCAGCTGATCGCCCTGGCATGCAACCTGAACGGTTACGGCAACTTGTCGGAAACTATCACACTGGCACGACGACGCAGCCCCAAGGGGGAATACCGCCTTGCTTTGGCCGATCTGGCGTCTCCTTCAACCGAGCTCAGCCATTTGCGCGGCCTGCCCGATTGCCTGCTGATCTTCAAACCGGGCTATGACATGGACCCCGATCTGCTGGATATCCAGCTGCAGCAATTGCACGCTGTTTTCCCGCAGCGGCTCTGGATAGGAGTCAGCCTGCATCACGGCCCGGCCGATGCCTGCCACCTGGCAAAACTGCAAGAAGCCGGCAATCGGGCAGATGTCCCTCTGGTGGCCGCAGGCGGCGTAGAAATGCACCGACGTTCGCGCCAGCCCCTGCATGATGTCCTGACGGCCATCCGGCTGGGCCGGCCCATCGAAGACATCATCGAACATCTGCACCCTAACGCCGAACGCCATCTGCGTAGCCGCTTCCGGCTGGCCACCCTGTATCCTGCCGCCTTGTTGCGGGAAACCCAGCGCATCCGCGAACGCTGCCACTTTTCCTTGCAGGAAATCCGTGAGCAATACCGCTACCCCCAGGAAATCCTTCCACTTGGGATGACGCCCACCCAGTACCTGCGCCAGGAAACCCTGGCAGGCGCGCGACGCCGCTACCCCGAAGGCATTCCCCCGGCAGTCACGGACCAGCTGGAAAAAGAACTGTCCATCATTGCTGAACTGGCCTATGAGTCCTATTTCCTTACCGTATACGACATTGTGCGCTTCGCACGCAGCCAAGACATTCTTTGCCAAGGCCGGGGCTCGGCCGCCAATTCTGCCGTCTGCTATTGCCTGGGCATCACCGAAGTCGACCCCAAGGACGGCAACAATCTTTTTGCCCGATTCATCAGCCGCGAACGCAACGAACCGCCCGACATCGATGTGGATTTCGAACACCAGCGCCGTGAAGAGGTCATCCAGTATCTCTATCGCCACTATGGGCGCGGCCGTGCCGCACTGGCTGCCGTGGCCATTTCATACCGCCACCGCAGCGCCATGCGCGACACGGGCAAGGCGCTGGGTGTAGAGCTGGAATGCGTTGAACGGGTGGCCAAATCCCTTCATTACTGGATTGACAAAAAAGACCTGCTGCAAAAGATTCACGAGCAAGGTCTGCCTGCCGACAGCCGTCAGGCACGCTTGTGGGCCATGCTGGCCCAGACACTGAAAGGCTTCCCCCGGCATCTATCCCAGCATCCGGGCGGTTTTGTGCTCTCTGAAGGCAAACTATCCCGGCTGCTGCCCATTGAAAACGCCGCCATGCCTGAGCGCAGTGTGGTGCAGTGGGACAAAGATGACCTTGATGCCATGGGCCTGCTCAAGGTCGACGTACTGGCGCTGGGCATGCTCAGCGCCCTGCAGCGCGGCCTGAAGCTGGTCAGCCAGCTGTATGGCCGTCGCTTTGGCCTGGAAGACATTCCCAAGAAGGACCCTGCCACCTTCGACATGATCTGCCAAGCGGACACCATTGGCGTCTTCCAGATTGAATCGCGTGCCCAGATGAGCATGCTGCCACGCCTGCAGCCACGCGAATTCTATGATCTGGTGATCCAGGTGGCCATTGTGCGGCCCGGCCCCATCCAGGGCGGTATGGTCCACCCTTATCTGCGCCGCCGACAAGGCGTCGAGAAAGCAAAGAGCCCTTCACCACAACTTGAACCCGTACTCAAACGCACTCTGGGCGTCCCCATCTTCCAGGAACAGGCGATGCAGATTGCCATGGTGGCGGCCGGCTTCAGTGCTGACGAGGCCGACGAGCTGCGGCGTGCCATGGCTGCATGGCGCCGCCGTGGCAGTGTGGAACGTTTCCGGCAGCGTCTGCTGAATGGCATGAAAGCAAACGGCTATGAAGACGATTTCGCCGAACAAGTCTTCCAGCAACTGGAAGGCTTTGGGGAGTACGGTTTCCCGGAAAGCCATTCAGCCAGTTTTGCCAAGCTGGCCTATTGCAGCGCCTGGCTCAAATGCAACGAGCCGGCCGTCTTCCTGACGGCGCTGCTTAATTCCCAGCCCATGGGGTTCTATGGGCCGAGTCAGCTTGTGCAGGATGCCCGGCGACATGGGGTTGAAGTGCGTCCGGTCGATATTCTGGCCAGTAACTGGGAATCCATGCTTGAATTCGAATCGGGCGCCTCGCGCGCTCTGCCGGCTGTCCGCCTCGGGCTGGGAATGATCACCGGTCTATCAGAGCCCGCCGGGCTGCGTATCGAAACAGCCCGCCGGCAGGCGCTTTTCGAGTCGACACAAGATCTCGCTGCCCGGGCCGAGCTGGACAGGCGTGAAATGAATCTGCTGGCGGCCGCCGATGCCCTGCAGCCCTTAAGCGGCGGGCGGCGCCAGGCGCAATGGCAATCAGCCATGCTGGCTCAGAACGGCGTGTTGCGGGGCGCGCCCATTCTGGAAAGTTCCCAGCCTTCTCTGCCGTCAATGTCGGAAGGCGAAAGCCTGGTGAGCGACTATCGTTCATTGGGCCTTACCCTGGGTCGCCATCCCCTGGCGTTGCTCCGTGCCCGGCTTCAGAAGCATCGTTTCGTTCCTGCGGGTCATCTGCTTGCGCAATGGCCCGACCGGCGCCTGGCGCGCGCCTGTGGCCTGGTCACGACCCGACAACGCCCCGGTACGGCCAAGGGCACGGTATTCGTCACGCTGGAAGACGAAAGTGGCTCTGTGAATGTCATTGTCCGGCCTGAGCTGGCCGAAAAACAGCATGCTGAGCTGACCGGTGCAAGCCTTCTGGGCGTTTATGGAATCTGGCAACGCCACAAAACGGTGTGTCATCTGGTTGCCCGCCGGCTGGTCGATCTCAGCCATCTGCTGGGCGAACTTCCCACACGCAGCCGGGACTTCCACTAAAATCCCCTATTTGGAAGACAGACAGGAAACGACTATGAGCAGCTCGCTCAAGACACGACTCTCCGACGCAGTCAAAAATGCCATGCGCGCCCGCGACACGGCCAGGCTCGGGACTTTGCGCCTGCTTCAGGCAGCCATCAAGCAGAAGGAAGTCGACGAACGCCAGGATCTTACCGACGCCGACATCACCGCCATCATTGAAAAGCAGGTGAAACAGCGTCGCGAATCCATTCTTGCGTATGAACAGGCTGGCCGCACTGAAACTGCGGAACAGGAAAAAGCCGAAATCGCCGTATTGCAGGAATTTCTTCCCGAAGCGGCAGAACCCGCCGAGATCGAAGCCGCTATCACGGCAGCTTTGGAAGAAGTACAGGCCCAAGGAGCAAGCGGCCCCGCCGCCATGGGTAAGGTCATGGCTTTGCTCAAGACTCGTCTGGCAGGCCGCGCCGATATGTCGGCTGTGTCAGCTCAGGTCAAGGCCCGGCTGATGTAAGCTGTATTTTGAATCGGCCTGACTCAAGAGCAGGCCTCGTTCAGGGCCTGCGTGTCATTGCAGGCGCAGCAGGAATAATCCACATAGCCTGCCGGGCCGTCCCCATAAAAAGTGGACGCATCCCACTCATGCAGGGCGGCCCCCGTCTTAAGGCGCAGCACCAGGTCCGGATTCGAAATGAAAGGCCGGCCGAACGCCACAGCGTCCGCCCGTTCAGTATTAAGAGCAACTTCGGCCCGCTCAAGCGTGTATTCCTGATTCACGATCAGGCTGCCATCGAATTGCCGCCGTAAATGAGCGGTCAATTCCTCAAGCCCCGGCGCTTCGCGCACAAACAAGAAACCGACCCCCCTTGCCCCCAGCTCGCGTGCCACATGGCCGAAGAGTGCTTCCGGATCGGAGTCATGAATGTCATGAGCCGTACCGCAAGGCGACAAATGCACCCCAATGCGGCCGCCGCCCCAGACGCCAGCGCAAGCGTCGACGATTTCCATCAGGAAACGCGCACGATTCTCGATACTGCCGCCATAATTGTCCTGCCGCTTGTTCGTGCCATCCTGCAGGAACTGATCGATCAGATAACCATTGGCTGCGTGAATTTCAATACCATCAAAGCCGGCATCGCGCGCATGGCCTGCAGCATCGGCAAAGTCTTGCACAAGATGAGGGATCTCTTCCGCATGCAGCGCGCGCGGGACAACGTAATTGCGAGGGGGTTGCAACACACTGACCTGGCCTGCGCATGCAATGGCGCTGGGCGCAACAGGGATCTGGCCATTCAGATGTTCGGGGTCGGACACCCGGCCGACATGCCATAACTGCACAAAAATCTTGCCGCCCTTGTCGTGCACAGCGGAAGTGATCTTGCGCCAGCCATCAACCTGGGCTGAAGACCAGATGCCCGGCGTATTCGGATACCCTACACCTTGAGGAGAAATTGACGTGGCTTCGGTGAGAATCAAACCGGCACTGGCGCGCTGGCTGTAATATATCCGCATCAGGTCATTTGGGATTCGTCCGTCGCTGGCGCGTGTGCGCGTCATCGGCGCCATTACGACACGGTTGCGCAAGGTAACCGCCCCCAGTTGAATGGGGTCAAACAAACTTACCATATCAAGACCGACGGTTTAAAATTCATATAGGGGTTTTTACCAGAATTTGGACTACACTGCATCCTCGTCTTACGAACTGTTTCTGTAGACACGCAAAGAATCGAAGACACAATGGGTCAATTTGCCGTCATCGGGCTGGGGCGATTCGGTTCCGCCGCCTCACTGGAACTCATGAAAATGGGGCATGCCGTCCTGGGGATTGATGCCGACCCCAAGCTGGTCGACAAGTATGCCGACCGCCTTACCCGCGCCATCATTGCCGACGTTTCGGATAGCGCCGCCGTTGAAGAATTAGGCCTCGAAAACTACGACGTCGTATTGGTGGCCATAGGTGAAGATGTCCAGGCCAGCCTGCTGTGCGTTGTCCATCTTAAAACGCTGGGTATACAGACCATTTGGGTCAAAGCTTCGTCACACGCCCAGCATCTCATCCTCAATAAGCTCGGCGTCGCCCGCATCGTGCACCCTGAAGAAGAAATGGGTATACGCATCGCGCAATCCCTCAGCTACCCCATGGTGAACGACTATATCCCCATAGGGAATGGCGAATTCATTGTCGAGATCCGGGTCAGTGAACGGTTGGATGGCCAGCCCCTGTCGAAGATCCTGCGCGACAACTCCAGGGCCCCGCAGGTGTTGCTGGTCAAGCATCGCAGCGAAGCCATTGTGCATCCAGGCGATGACCATGTCGTATACGCAAAAGATCTTCTGGTCATGTACGGCACACTGGATTCGCTGCGCGCCATGGCGCCCCGCCTGGCCTGACCCACCATGCCCTCCCACGGCGCCCGACGCGGCCTCGATATGTATCGACGCATGAAGAGCGGTGGCAGCGTCGGCGTCAGCCCACCGGCGCTGCTGGCCATGGGCTTTCTGAGCCTCATCATCGTAGGCACGCTGCTGCTGGCCTTGCCCATCGCCAGCCAGAGCCAGAGCCTGTCGGTGTTCGATGCGCTCTTCACCGCGACAGCCGCGGTAACGGTGACCGGGCTGGCCATCATCGAACCCCAGCAGCTCAGCCTCTTTGGCCAATGGGTAAGCATCATCCTGGTTCAGATCGGCGGGCTCGGCTTTGTCACTTTTGCTGTGGTCTCGGCCATTACCTTGGGGCACCGCATGAGCCTGCGCCAGCAATCACTGGCACAAGAGGCTTTCAACCAGACCAGCACCGCAAGACTGCGCAATACCGCCATTTCCGTGCTGCGCATCACTGTCGTCATTGAGCTCGCAGCCATATTGCTGCTCTTCCTGTGGTGGTGGGGCAGCGGCCGCCTTGAGCCAGGCACAGCGCTTTATCATGCCATCTTCCACGCGGTGGCGGCATTCAACAATTCAGGCTACGCCCTCTTCGAAGGAAGCCTGAGCTCATTTGTAGACGACGGTGTCACCATTGCCATCCTGTCCAGCGTAGTGATATTGGGTGGCATCGGTTTTCCCGTCATCGCCGAAGTCATGCGCAAGAAGCAATGGCGCACCCTGCCCCCTTATGCCCGGCTGATGATCGTCAGCGCACTGCTGCTCAATTTAATAGGCTTTGCCGGCATATGGCTGCTGGAAGGCCGGAACCCTGACACCTTGGGTGCGCTTGGCTGGGCCGATCAGGCACGCGCAGCCTGGATGCAGAGCGTATCACTCCGCACAGCTGGATTCGCCACCTTCAATATGGAAGCCATGGACGACAGCACCACCCTGCTGGCTGCGGTGCTGATGTTCATAGGGGGCGGTTCCATGAGCACGGCCGGGGGCATCAAACTGGGCACTTTCGTGGTCATCATGGCCGCCGTCTTTGCTTATATCGCACAACGGAAAGAAGTCGTCATCATGAGCCGCACCCTGTCGCCAGACACCGTGCAGAAAGCCCTGGCCGTCGTAGTGGTCACCACACTGACCGCCGTCCTGGCCCTGCTGCTGCTGACCATCTTCGAAGACATTGCCTTCGCCAGCCTGATGATGGAAGTGATCGCCGCGCTGAGCACCACCGGCGTCACGCATGGCATCACCGCCCAGCTTTCCACCCCCAGCCAGTGCGTCATCCTCGCACTCATGTTCATGGGCCGTGTCGGCCCCCTCACCCTAGTCTACAGCCTGGCAACCCGCAACCGCAGCCGCATCCGCCACCCAGAAATGGACTTTCAAGTAGGATAAATCCGGACCAAGAACAGTCCTGAGGACTGTTCTGCGCCGGATTTATCTGAGGCGCATGCAGGCGCCGAGGTGGGCAACACTGGACATGGAACAGTGCCTGCGCACTGTTCCACGCCCGGTTCATCCGAGCGGCATGCAGGCCGCGAGGTGGGGAGAACACGGACCAAGAACAGTCCTGAGGACTGTTCTGCGCCGGATTTATCCGAGGCGCATGCAGGCGCCGAGGTGGGCAACACTGGACATGGAACAGTGCCTGCGCACTGTTCCACGCC
>JBAYOJ010000086.1:0-9103 GCA_041678385.1 Burkholderiaceae bacterium
CCTGTTCAAGAAGTTCGCCGGCATCGACGTTTTCGATATTGAACTGAACGAGAACGACCCGGATAAGCTGGTTGATATCATCGCCGCGCTGGAACCCACCCTTGGCGGTATCAATCTGGAAGACATCAAGGCACCGGAATGTTTCTATATTGAAAAGAAACTGCGCGAGCGCATGAAGATCCCCGTTTTCCATGACGATCAGCATGGCACGGCCATTATTTCATCGGCAGCCATTCTGAACGGCTTGAAGGTAGTGGGCAAGAAACTGGAAGACGTAAAACTGGTGTGTTCAGGTGCCGGCGCCGCGGCCATTGCCTGTCTCGACCTCATCGTGCACCTGGGCATCAAACGTCAGAATATTTTTGTAGTGGATTCGCGTGGGGTTATTCATGAAGGCCGCGAAGCCAATATGGAACCCAATAAGGCGCGCTATGCCCAACGTACCGACGCCCGCTCGCTGGCGGATGTCTGTGTCGATGCCGATGTATTTTTAGGCTGTTCCGCACCAGGGGTGCTGACGGCCGACATGGTCAAGACCATGGCGTCGCAACCCTTGATTCTTGCCCTGGCCAACCCCGAGCCCGAGATCCGCCCCGAAGTCGCCAAAAGCGTGCGTCCCGATTGCCTGATCGCCACGGGTCGTTCCGACTACCCCAATCAGGTCAATAATGTCCTGTGCTTTCCTTTCATCTTCCGCGGTGCCATGGATGTCGGCGCCACAGTAATCAACGAAGAAATGAAGCTGGCCTGTGTACGCGCCATTGCGGAACTGGCCGAGGCCGAGCCCAACGACGAGGTGGCTACCGCCTACGCAGGTGAAGAGCTCAGCTTTGGTCCCGATTACATCATCCCCAAGCCATTCGACCCACGCCTCATCGTCAAGGTTGCCCCGGCCGTTGCACAAGCTGCCATGGATTCCGGGGTGGCGCGCCGGCCTATTGAAGACATGGAAACCTATCGCCAGAAGCTTATGGGTGTGGTCTACCGCACCGGTCAGCTTATGCGCCCCCTCTTCATGCAAGCCAAATCCAATTCCAAGCGCGTAGTCTACGCCGATGGCGAAGACGAACGTGTGCTGCGCGCCGCACAAACCATTGTTGACGAACGTTTTGCCTTCCCCGTCCTGATCGGGCGGCCATCCGTCATCGAAATGCGCATTGAAAAATTCGGGCTGCGCATTACCCCGGGGGTGGACTTTGAAATTGTCAATCCGGAATCCGATGACCGCTTCAACGAAACCTGGCAGGCGTACTACAAGTTGCGCGGCCGCGAAGGCGTCACGCCCGACATTGCCAAGGCCATGATCCGCAAGCACAACACACTCATCGGTGTCATGCTGCTGCAACGCGGCGATGTCGACGCCATGATCTGCGGTGTGGCAAGCAAGTTCGACAACCAGCTCCGTTACATTCAGGAAGTGATCGGCCTGAAACCGGGCGCACGCACCCTTGCCGCCATGAACGTACTGACGCTGCCCACACAGACCCTGTTCATCTGCGATACGCACGTGAACGAAGACCCCACGGCAGAAGAAATTGCCGACATGACCATCCAGGCCGCGGAAGAAGTCCAGCGGTTCGGGGTCGTCCCCAAGATCGCCCTGCTTTCCCACTCCAACTTTGGCAGCCGCCCCACGGCATCATCACGCAAAATGGCGGAAGCCCGCCGCCTTATCGCACAATTGGCACCCCACCTGGAAGTCGACGGTGAAATGCATGCCGATGCCGCGCTGTCGGAAAGCATCCGGCTCAAAGCCTTTCCGGATGCCCAACTGAAAGGGCCCGCCAATCTGCTGATATTGCCCAATCTGGACGCAGGCAACATTACCTACAACATATTGAAGATGACGGGTTCCAATGGCGTTGCAATGGGCCCCGTGCTTTTAGGTGCTGCTCGCCCTGTGCACATACTCACCACCAGCTCGACGGTACGCCGTATCGTCAACATGACGGCACTGGCGGTAGTGGATGCACAGCAGGAGCAAGGGGAAATACAACTGTAGGGCGGGATGCGCACTTCAGGGCAAAAGGCCTGCGGCGCGCACCCTGCCTGCGAGGCTGTCTGGTGCCGTTTCAAACGGCTCAGCCAAAAAGCTTGACCTGGCGCTCCAGCACATAATCGCAGTGCCGCAAAATATCGTCCAGCCAATTGGCGGCGCGCAGCAGAGCGGTCTTGCTCTCAGGGTGCAAGCCTGCTGCACGCCTGACAGCCTTCAGTTCCCTGGCAGCTTTCTGTGCAGCCGCCCGTAGCGCCGCTTCGGGCGTCTGGAACCGGTTGCGGGCGTTCATCCGCAAAAGCGTGCAACGGCGATTTTCACCCAACTGTACGGCACAGGCTTGTATATACAAATCCGGTATGACTTCGAGCACCCATAGCTCGACAACAACACGGCCACCTTGGGTGCGCTGTTCAAATGCCTGTCGATGAGCGGCCGTAGCGTCGTATACGCCATCAGCCTGAGGTGCGGGCCAGCGATCCAGCGATAAATTCAGCTGCTGTGGCTGCAGCAACCGCCCAGCCGCGCGCACGGCCGAATCGCCCTCTTCCTGGCTGGCCTCTGGGTGCCCCTCGTCTTCAACGCTATCCCGCACAAAAGCCACATTATCGGCTGAGTCGATGAGGATGGCGCTTGGGTTCGTATTCAAGAATGCAACTCCGCCAGGCAAAGAATCGGCATATGACCGGACTGGGAAAAGAGAATCCCCGGACGGCCAAGGCCGCACCGGGGACATGTGATACCTGAGACTCATCATGGCCTGCCTTGCATGCGGCAGACCAGAAGGAATCGCTGGATCAGCTGCCTTGAACGTCGCGTTCCACGGAACCTGTGTAAAGCTGACGTGGGCGGCCGATCTTGTAATTGGGATCGGACAGCATTTCGCTCCATTGGGCGATCCAGCCTACGGTCCGGGCCAGGGCAAATATGGCCGTGAACAGCGAGGTGGGAATCCCAATGGCGCGCTGGACAATGCCTGAATAGAAATCCACGTTCGGGTAGAGCTTGCGCTCGACGAAATAAGGATCTTCCAGCGCGATGCGTTCCAGTTCCATGGCCAGCTTGAACAGCGGGTCGTTTTCCAGACCAAGGGCTGCCAGAACTTCCTTGCAGGTTTCCTGCATGAGCTTGGCGCGCGGGTCGTAATTCTTGTAGACACGATGCCCGAAGCCCATCAGGCGAACGCCCGAGCTCTTGTCCTTGACCTTTTCCATGAACTCGCCGACATAGTCAAGGCCGCCATTCGCCTGGATTTCTTCGAGCATGGTAAGGCAGGCTTCGTTTGCCCCACCGTGGGCGGGGCCCCAAAGGCATCCAACACCCGCAGCAATCGCCGCGAAGGGATTAGTACCCGACGAACCGCACAGACGCACAGTGGAAGTGGATGCGTTCTGCTCGTGGTCGGCATGCAGAATGAAGATGCGGTCCAGTGCACGTTCCACCACATCGTTGACGACGTAGTCTTCGCAAGGTGTAGCAAACATCATGCGCAGGAAGTTGCCCGTATAGGACAAGTCATTGCGCGGGTAGACGAAGGGCTCACCCTTGGAATACTTATAGGCCATGGCCACCAGGGTCGGCATCTTCGCAATGAGACGAATGGCCGATACATGGCGGTGATACGGGTTGGTGATGTCTGTGGAATCGTGATAGAACGCAGACATTGCGCCTACCAGGCCGGTAAGCACGGCCATGGGATGGGCATCGCGGCGGAAGCCTCGCAGGAAGTACTGCATCTGCTCGTGCACCATCGTGTGGTGTGTCACCTGATGGTCGAAATCCTTTTTCTGGGTGGCGTCGGGCAGTTCGCCATTCAGAATGAGATAGCAGACATCGAGGAAGTCGCATTTCTGCGCCAGCTGATCGATGGGATAGCCACGATACAGCAGCTGGCCTTTATCGCCATCGATATACGTGATTCCGGATTCGCATGACGCCGTGGCCATGAAACCCGGGTCGTAGGTGAACATCCCGGTGTCACCGTAGAGTTTGCGGATATCGATGACCTCCGGGCCGACTGTCCCCTGGTATACGGGGAACTCGACCGACGGTGTGCCGTCGGAGAACGAAAGCGTAGCCTTCTTGTCAGACAGTTGCATCACATTTTCCTCTAGATATTTATAGCTTTTGCATGATGGCGACGAGGCGGCAAACATCGGGCGTGTCATACACGCCCGATGGCTCCTGCCGACCGAGCAAAACATCGAGCAGATCGTTGTCGCTCATCTCGAACAGCAAGGTGAGAGCAGCGACGTCGATGTCGGTCAGCTCGGCCTCATACTGATCCAGAAATCGCGTGATGATCAGGTCATTTTCCAGCAAGCCGCGGCGCGCCCGCCAGCGCAAGCGCACACGGTCCAGGTCTGACAACTTTCTCATCAGAGATCCAAAGGGTTGAAACTAAGGTTGGGGTTAAACAGTACGACGCACCAGCAATTCCTTGATCTTGCCGATGGCGGCCGAAGGGTTCAGACCCTTGGGACAGACGTCGGCACAGTTCATGATGGTGTGGCACCTGAACAAACGGTAAGGATCTTCGAGGTTGTCCAGCCGTTCGCCAGTCGCTTCGTCGCGGGTATCGACAATGAAGCGATAAGCCTGCAACAGACCGGCGGGGCCGACGAACTTGTCGGGATTCCACCAGAATGAAGGGCAGGCCGTGGAACAGCAGGCGCACAGAATGCACTCGTACAGGCCGTCAAGGTGGGAACGGGCTTCCGGCGACTGCAGACGCTCGCGCTCTGGCGGCGGCTGGTCGTTAATGAGGTACGGCTTGATCGAGTGGTACTGGTTGAAGAAATGCGTCATGTCGACGATCAGGTCGCGGACCACGGGCAGCCCAGGCAACGGGCGCAGCACGACGGGCTCGGAGAGCTCGTTCATGTTGGTCGTGCAGGCCAGCCCATTCTTGCCATTAATGTTCATGGCATCGGAACCGCAGACACCCTCACGGCAAGAGCGACGGATGGAAATACTGTCGTCGACGTCGTTCTTGATGCGCACAATGGCATCCAGCAGCATCTTGTCGGTCGGTTCGAGCTCGACTTCCAGTTTCTGCATGTAGGGGCGCTCGTCCTTGTCGGGATCGTAGCGGTAGATTTCGAATTTGACGGTGCGTTTTTTGGTCATTTCGTATCCTGCTTAGAACGTGCGCGCCATGGGCGGGAAGCTCTCGACGGACAAAGGCTTCATGGTGACAGGCTTGTATTCCAGGCGGCTGCCTTCCGAGAACCACAAGGTATGGCGCAGCCAGTTCTCGTCGTCGCGCTCGGGGTGATCGTCCAGAGCGTGGGCGCCACGGCTTTCTGTACGGTTGGCTGCCGACTTGGTGGTCGCGCGCGCCACTTCAATCATGTTGGCCAGTTCCAGCGCCTCGACGCGGGCCGTGTTGAACACCTTGGACTTGTCCTTGAAATAGATGTCCTGAACTTCAGGCACCAGGCTTTCAATGGCATCCACGCCCTTCTGGAGCAAGTCTAGGGTACGGAACACACCGCAGTGATGCTGCATGGCGACACGGATCTTGTGCCCCACGTCTTGCGCTTTCTCGCCCGAAGTACGGGTTTCGAGACGGTTGACACGATCGAGGGAAAAGTCGATGGCGGACTGCGGAATAGGTTGATGCTGGTGTTCTTTTTCGGGATGCTCGGCCACGATGTGATTGCCGGCGGAACGACCGAAGACGATCAGATCAAGCAGCGAGTTGGTACCAAGGCGATTGGCGCCATGTACCGACGTGGCGGCGCATTCGCCGATGGCGTAGAGCCCGTTGACGATCTGAGCTTCGCCATTCACTTGGGTGACGACCTGCCCATAGATATTGGTGGGAATACCACCCATCTGGTAGTGAATGGTCGGCACGACAGGGATGGGATCCTTGATGGGGTCGACGTTGCCGAACTTGATGGCGATTTCGCGGATCGACGGCAGGCGTTTCTGAATGGTTTCGGCCCCCAGGTGATCCAGCTTGAGCACCACATAGCTGCCATCGCCGCAACCGCGGCCTTCCTTGATTTCCTGGTCCATGGAACGGGACACGAAATCGCGGGGCGCAAGGTCTTTCAGGGTGGGTGCGTAGCGTTCCATGAAACGTTCGCCATCCTTATTGAGCAGGATGCCGCCCTCGCCACGAACACCTTCGGTAATCAGCACACCGGCGCCCGCCACACCCGTGGGGTGGAATTGCCAGAATTCGAGATCCTGCAGCGGGATGCCGGCACGCGCCGCCATGCCCAGGCCGTCGCCGGTGTTGATGAACGCGTTGGTCGATGCCGCCCAGATGCGCCCGGCGCCACCGGTGGCCAGGACCACCTTCTTGCCTTCGAGAACGTAGATTTCGCCGGTTTCCATTTCGAGGGCGGTAACACCCAGCACATCGCCGGCTTCATTGCGCAGCAGATCAAGCGCCATCCATTCGACGAAGAACTGGGTGCGCGCCGCAACGTTGCGCTGATAGAGCGTATGCAGCATGGCGTGGCCGGTACGGTCAGCCGCCGCACAGGCGCGCTGGACGGGCTTTTCGCCGAAGTTGGCGGTATGGCCGCCAAAGGGTCGCTGATAAATGGTGCCGTCCGGGTTGCGGTCGAAAGGCATGCCGAAGTGTTCGAGTTCGTACACGGCGTGCGGCGCTTCGCGGCACATGAATTCGATGGCGTCTTGGTCGCCGAGCCAGTCGGAACCTTTGACCGTGTCGTACATGTGCCAGTACCAGTCGTCTTGGCTCATGTTGCCCAATGACGCGCTGACGCCGCCCTGAGCCGCCACCGTATGTGAACGGGTAGGGAAGACTTTGGACAACACTGCCACGGACAGGCCGGCTTCGGCCAATTGCAGGGAACACCGCATGCCGGCCCCGCCGGCGCCTACGACCACCACATCAAAGCGGCGGCGTGGTAAGGAAGAGATGACAGCAGCCACGGCTTAGAGACTCCAGAGTATTTTTGCAAAGAAGGCGATGGTACCCACCAGCCAGAGAAGGGTCAGGACCTGGAGTAAGAGCCTCAGGCCGGCCGACCGTACGTAGTCCATCCAGATATCGCGCACCCCCACCCAAGCGTGCCAGGCCACCGACAGGAACGCCACGGTGGCGAGCATCTGCCCCACGGGCAGGCCCAGACAGGTAAAGGCAAACAGGTTGCGCCAGTTTTCGTAGTTCACTTCACCCATGAACAGGAAACCGAGCAATAGCACGACGGTATAGACGGCCATGATGACGGCCGTGACGCGCTGGACGATGAAGTCGATGGTGCCGTAATGGGCGCCGACGACGAGCCGCTTATGGCCCAGGCTTTGCTGATCCATTACCACACCCCGAACAGTTTGAGACCAAGAATTACGGTGAGCGCAAGGCTGACCACCAGTACCGTGCCGGCCGACTTTTGTGCGGAATGCTTGTCGTTGCCGATGTGCAGGTCGAGCATCAGATAGCGGATGCCGGCACAGAAGTGATGCAGATAGCCCCAGATGAGAGCCAGGAGCACCAGTTTGAAAAGAGGATGAGACACCCACGCCGCCAGACCAGCGAAGGTTGCCGCCGACTCTACGCTACGCCCGAACAGCGGGACGATGACCAGCGGCAGACAGAGGAACAGAAGCGCACCGCTCGCGCGGTGCAGGATCGATGTCTTGGCCGCGAGAGGCATGCGGTTCAGGTAGATCAGGAGTTGCGGCACAGTCAGATTTCGATACTGTGGACGCCTCTTTGAAGCTGTTTCGGACATGATGGCCTCGGTGTGATTACTGAAATTCAATATATTGCAAAGCGCAACCGGCATTTTCGCCGATTTGCCCCCCGGGCATCAAATCGGCATGCAAATCGCGTCAGTTCAAGCTATTTCTATAGTGGAACCTTTCCGTCAGGTATGACCCCCTACGTAATTCCATGGGCCGGTCGCCATAGGTGAATGACACTCTTTCCACCTGCAGCAGCGGATGACCCACTGGAACTTCCAGCAGTTCGGCCTGTGTTTCGCTGGCCGCCACTGCCCTGATTTTTTCTTCGGCTCGTACCATGCTTACCCCGTATTCGGACTCGAACAAGGCATACAGCGGGCTACGGCTGCCTACAAGGAGATCGGCCGTCAGCCCTTTGAACGCTGCCCCCGGCAACCAAATGTCGTCGAGAATGGTTGGGGATTCGTCAAACGACAGGACCCGGCGCAGGTTCACGACGGTATCGCCAGCCCGCAATTCAAGCAGGGCTGCAACGTCAGCCGGCGCCTTCTGGCGGCGACAATCGAGAATGCGGCTGCCCGATACGGCAGGTTTGTCGTCGTCTGGGGTCAGGCGCAGGAAACGAAAGCGGACCTTGGCTTCGTGGTGAGTGGCCACAAAAGTGCCCTTGCCCTGACGCCGCAACAGCAGGTTTTCAGCTGCCAGCTCATCAATGGCCTTGCGCACTGTGCCTTGACTCACCTGGAAGCGCGCTGCCAGTTCGAGTTCGCTGGGGATGGCTTCGCCCGGCTTCCATTCGCCACGATCAAGCCCTTGCAAAAGCAAGCCTTTGATCTGCTGGTACAACGGGCTGAATGCGGCGCTGCCCCCAGCCCTATCAACGTCGGGGCTACGGTCTATGGTGGGTGGATCGGACATGACATTGGAAGGCCCGGCATGAGCCGAGCCAGAGGGTTCTGGATAACCGCAGAATTGTCGCATGCCTGACCTTTTCTGTCTAATAATCCTCTATCTTATATAAGATATAAGATCGTTGACGCCGACTACGCATTTCGCTACTCTAGGGACCCTCTGATCAAGTCCCCGCGCCGCGATCCGAGCCGCCGGCCTTTTCCAGTAGGCCCTCGGTGTTACCACCGGAAAACACCACGCGCCCGCGACAAAAGTTTTACACTGTCGCTCGTCGAAAACCTCTTTCATCCCTACTCATCTATCGGAGATCTTTCATGTCCAAACCCGCCATGCGCGTCGCCGTGACCGGTGCCGCCGGCCAGATTGGCTACGCCCTCCTGTTCCGTATTGCTTCCGGCGAGATGCTCGGCAAAGACCAGCCGGTCATTCTGCAATTGCTTGAGATTCCTGACGAGAAGGCGCAGAAGGCCCTGAAAGGCGTCATGATGGAACTGGACGATTGCGCATTCCCGCTGCTGCAGA
>JBAYOJ010000087.1:0-8972 GCA_041678385.1 Burkholderiaceae bacterium
GTACCGTCGCCCAGAAGATTTGCACCGCCAATTTCGTGGTTGGACATCATGTTCATGTTTGTCTCCTTATTTCACTTCTTCCAGGTGGAAAAGGTGGTGTTTGTCCAGCGAGGTTGCAAAACCCTCGGGCACGATGAATGTGGTTGCATCCGATTCGATGATCGCGGGCCCGACGATACGGTTGCCGGACTTGAGCGACTCCATCTGCCATATCGTGGCGTCGTGCCATTGCTTGTTGCGATAGAGTTTGCGGGTGCCGAGTCTGGCCTTCTTCGGGGGCGTGGGCCCGGCATCGGCTTCTTCCGGCAAGGTGGGCTTTTGCGTGACGACCATGCCGCGCATGATGGCGCCGGTCACCGAATATCCAAGCTCGGGGGAGCGAGCCGAATTGGCGTAAACGCGCCCATATGTTTCTTCGTAGGCGGCAACGATATGATCCCAGTCGGCGGTGGTTGTCGCTGATGTGACAGGGGAATCAATTTCCAGATCATTGAGCTGGCCCATGTATTGCATACGGTAGCTGGGTCGCAGAATGACGTCTTCAGCCTTGAAGCCATTAATACGGAATTCTTCGATCACCTTTACGGACAAATCGTTCCAGGCTTCGGTCAGTATGCCGACTGCATTCAGTTTTTCATCGTCCGTGGCGATTTGCGGCAGCGCGAGATCCACGCTTTTATCGTAGCGGTATTCAAATTCCGCGCAGGCGCAGCCAAACGCCGAGAACCCCGCTGCCCAGGCCGGCACGATAATGTCTTTGAAACCAAGGCCTTCGGTATAGCCGTAGGTATGAACGGGGCCCGCACCCCCATAGCTGAAGCAGACGAAATCGCTGGGGCTGTAGCCTTTGGCACTGATGTTGGATCGCAGGTATTCCTGCAATTGCAGGTCCAGCAACTCTATGACGCCTGCCGCCGCATCTTCGACCGTTAAACCGAGTGGATCCGCGATCTGATCCTTGATATGCTGCCGCGCGCGTTCCACGTCCAGTTTGAGGGCACCCCCCAGAAAGTTATCCGGATTCAGATACCCCAGGACGAGGTGGCAATCCGAAACGGAAACGGTGTCATAACCACTTTCAGGCCAGCATGTTCCCACCCGGTATCCGGCAGAGTCAGGCCCCAGCTTGATGGCGCCGCTGTAAGGGTCCAGCCGCACAAATGAGCCGGCACCGGCCCCCACGGAATCCATGGCGACAAGAGGTAGTGACAGCACCAGCCTGGCCATATCCGGGTCAGAGGTAATGGTGAAATTGCCCTTGGTGATCAGCGCCATATCGAAGGAAGTGCCGCCGATATCGGAACATGCGATATTCTCGTAGCCCAAGGCCTCACCCAGCAGTTTTGACCCGATCACGCCCCCGATGGGCCCCGAAGAGATCGTCCGTGCCAGCTCTTTGGCTTTCCAGCTGATTGTCCCGCCGTGTGTTGCCATGACACGCAAGTCGAACTTGCTGCCGTGCTCTTTGAAGTGGTCGGACACAGCCTTCAAGGTCTGCCGTGATGGCTCTGCGGCATAGGCTTCGAGGATGGTCGTGTTGATGCGGTGGCTTTCCTTGCGGGACGGGTAGTAGTCCACTGACGCAAAAACGGGGATTTCCCCGTGTTTCCCCAGTTTCTTGAGTTCTTCAAGGGCAATGTCGCGCGCACGCTGTTCACTGGTGCCGTTTTTATGGGATTGCAGAAACACAATGACAATGGCCTGACTGCCGGCGTCGACGAGTTCACGCACCATTTGTCGCACTTCGTTTTCGCGCAAAGGGATCACCACTTCGCCCTGAACGTCTGTACGTTCGGTCACCCCCCGAGTGCGTTCAAAAGGCACCAGCGGCTCGTCGTAGCGATGGGTGTTCAGATGCAGCCGCTCTTCGAGGGCGTAGCCCAGATAGCTCTGTACAGCCCGGCCCATGGCATGGATGTGTTCGAACCCCTTATTGCACAGCAGCCCGACGTCCAGCCCTTTTCTTTGCACCACGCGGTTAAGCATCGCTGTGCCGGAATAGACGCAGGTAATCAGCCCCGGATAAACCTCATCCACGGTGCGATCCCAGTGTGCCAGCGCGTCGACCGAAGAGTTGTAGATGGCGATCGCCTCGTTGGCGGGGTTGCTTTGTGATTTACCAACGACGAAGCGACCGTCATTGCGAACGAAAAAGGTATCGGTCATCGTGCCGCCAGCATCGATGCCCATTACCTGAATGGGTGTTTCTACTTTCATTTAAGTAGTCTCCAGACATAGTTATTGTTCCTGCGCACCGAGCGCCGCTGTCAGTGTTCAACCAGGGGACGACAACGATGGGCAGACGCATGCGGGGCAAGCAGCCTCGCTAATCATGCAAGGCCGCACTTACGCAAAGTCTGTGCCAACAATGGAGAAGCTTGAGAAAGCAGGTGTAGGGCGTTGATATTACAGGAAATATAGGGCGGACTGAGCACTGCCCGCCCTATCTGCAATGGCTGGCGCGGCGTCCGACCGTCCGGAATGCAGACGTTCAGTCGTCCAGAATAAGACCTTGCATCAATGTGATGAATCGAGCTGAAAGGCTAATGGATCAACCGACCATGCCTGACCCTCAGGACGGCATGCTGGAGGGGGCTTCACCGGAAGATGGCCGGTGAAGCCTGACCGCGATTTGCGGCCTAGCGAAAGAACGGGGCTACAGCTGTGGTAGCCCCTTTCTGAACGCTATCTGGCTCGGGAAATACGTACTTCCGCCCCGCGCCGTTTGACTTCCAGCCCCTCGGAAGGCAGGATGCGCAAGCCTTCCAGCCCCTTGATATAGCTGGACCCTTGCATCTGCATCACGCGGATCTTGTTACGCATGACGACAGGGCTGTGTTCGGGCATGCCAAACATCCAGACTTCGTCAAGCAGGCGCGCCGAGTTGAAATCAGCGGTATGCACACCGCCCGGCCCCAAACAGAGCATATGGCCTTCGCGACCAAACACCGGCAAGGTGTCCAGCTCGGAGTCGACCTCAAGTATGGTGCCGCCTTCGTAGCGCCAGCCGGTGTTCATATCCCACCACGCCTGCCCTTCCGGAAGATAGACGCGTGAACGCCCACCGGGTTCAAGGATGGGTGCCACCAACAGCGCAGGCCCCAGCAGATATTGAGTATCCCAGGCCTGAGCTACAGCATCAGCCGGGAAGCTGAGTGCCATGGACCGTTGAACAGGCAGGCCGGTACGGACTGCATCTTCAATAATGCCCAGCACGTAAGGGATGAGCCGGTAACGCCATTGCAGCCAATGATGCACCAGCGCTTGCGTGGGCGCATCGAAAGCCGATGGCAGCAAGCCAGGTGCCCCCTGGAAGGAAAAATTCGCCGAGAACACGCAGCTTGCCAGCCAGCGCACGTAGAGTTCAGGCGTCATTTGGTCGAGCGGATGTTGCGCCGAGCCGAGCCTGTGCGTTTGCACCGGAATGCCGCTATCGCCCAAGGACAAAGCCGTACGCAGGCTGTATTCCATGCCTGCCCAGGTGTTTTCGCAGCGCGGCCCTTCCTGCCATGCGCTACGCTGCACCGCAGGGTAGATATCGCTACTGACGACCACGCCTTCCTGTGGCGTACGGTGGCCTGCCACGGCGTCAAACAATGCCCGACGCGCCAGCAAGGGATATACGGTACGGAGCAGGGCCCCGCATTCGCCGCCCCTTGCCGTTACATCATCGGGAATGTCAGCCTGCACACTGCATACGGGTGCGCCCAGCCCTTCGTCGACGGCCTGCCGCTGGCGTTCCACCCACAGTTTGTAGACGTCCTTGTTGGTGAGATCGAGCAAGCCATAGGGCTTGCCATCGGTGTACTCGTTGCCGGGAAACACGCATGCCGCACCATCTTCGTCCCGGATGAGCAGCCAGCCCCTGTCTTCCCATTCCTCGAACAGCTGCGTGCCTTCGAGCACTGCCGGCAAAGTGGGTGCTGCCAGCTGCACGTTGGCCTTCTGCAACCGCGCATGGAACTCACGTGTATCGCCACAACGCGCCGCATTCCATTCAAAGGTCGGCTTATCGCTCAGGAAGGCATAAGGCGCAGGGGCCGCCAGTTGCAGGGTATCTACGCTCCATTCATTGGACCGGAAGGTTTCCACGATAGCCAGCGTGTCGTCCAGCGATACGCTGGGGGCCTGTTCCAGCCAGACGCCCATGGGCCATAGCCCTGGCTGGCCGGCACGGCCGGTGAGCGCAGTGAACTGGTTGAGAACTTCGGACGGCTCGCCAGCAAAAAGAAAGACATCCAGCACCTTGTCAGACACGGTGTAGCGGCAAGCATCCGGCATTGTGCTTGCGAGGTCGTATTCAACACAGCCCAGGGTGTTGACATACATACCCCAGCCTTCAGTGCTCCAGAGCAGTGACGCGACCTTGGCCGCCGGGTCGTCGGAGACAACAACACTGCCACGGCGGTCTGGGTCGCCTGCTGTCTCGCCCAGGCCGTGCAGATATTCGTCGGCTTCCAGCCGGGTGGCCAGCTGCCACACGATGTCACCATCGCGCTCCGCCCGCTGCAATACGCCCTCGGGGGCACTGCGCAGCAGACAGCTGTCCCCCCTGTACAGGGCAAACTGCAACGGTGCGGATGATAGCTCGAGGGCGATTTCGCCCTGCTCCATCCGCCAGACGCCGGCTGCCTCCATAGAGGAACTGGTCGCCATTTCACCCACCGGCTCGTCACGAGCCAGCAACATTTCAGCATGCGCCTTCTGCCGCATGGTGGGTTTTTCTTCGCGCGCAGCCAGAATGTCTGGTGGAGCGCACCGGATACGATACACGCCAGGGGCGTGGGCCTCGATTTGCAACACAAGCCCCGCATCCGGGAAGGCGAATTCCGCCCGGACAGCGTTTGCGTGAATGAATTCAAGATGGGTCAGAGGGGTAACGTGAACTTGATCAGAGTCGTGCGGCACAGCGCAATCCTCGGGCCATGGCCCAATAAGCATTCAAAAGCCATTATTCTGACGGATTTGGGCTATAAAATAAAATCCTGCTACATTCTGTCTTGGAATTGGCTCGTTCAGCGGAGTTCCTTCAGGCCCATTTCGCCCCTTTTTTCAACTTACAAATCCCTTGCAGATCCAACACTAGCGCGGCCTGACGGCGTTCAGCAACTCGCGCTCCAGGGGTTGGGGCTCAGTGCCCAGTCTTGCGGCCATGATTTCCCCCGCCAATGTCATCCAGCTCAGGCCACGTGACCCGTATGCGCAGGCCAACCACAACGATTGCCGGGCATCCACCGGGCCGATCACCGGCAAGTGATCGCTCAGTGCCGCCCGCCAGCCCGCCCAGGCATCATTCGGGCCCGCCAGGGCGGATAACATGCGCTGCGGCCCGATTTCCAGCAACCGTGCGACTTTCTCCGCTACCTCTCGGGATCCCGCTACCGAAGCCTTGCCGGCATCAGGCCCGGCTTCAAGCACATAGGTGCTGCCGCCCACGTGCATACCATTATCTTGCGGCAGCCAGTACCCGGCACCGGCTACTATAGCCCGCGTACTGCGTTTAATCTTCGAACCATGAAAATGCGCCACCTGCCCGCCCATGCGCTGGATGCTCGCCAGTTTCGGAAAATCAGCGTCAGGCACGGCTGCCCGCAGCAAGGCAGGGGCGTCGGCTGCGGCAGCAATCACCACCCGAGGCGCTTCAGCCAGCACGACACCGTCTGAGGTCAGCGCCCGCCAGCTCCCTTCCACCTTGATCAGTTGGCCTACTTGCTGGGCGCGCACGGTAATGTCGTCCTGTGCCAGCAAGGCAGTCACAAGGCGTGCCGGCCGCACGAGTGCACCGGCGCCCAACCACACCCCGCCCTCTGACAACGGCCAGCCCGTATGCGTCTCGGTCTGGTTAGCGGGGCACCAGCGTGCCCAATGAGGCGGAAAACCGAGAGCTTCCAGCGCGGCCTGCCAGGCGGCGGCCTCTGCAGCGGTCATACGAACCAGCGAGCCACACGTTTCATGCACGCCGGGCAAGCCCTGCCAGCGTAAACGACCCAGCAGAATGCCCGCACGGCTCAATCGAGACATAGAATTGTCATCCCGACTGAGTGCCGGTGTCATGGCAGCGCGACGATGACCTTCGTGCCCCCCCGCCGGGCCACGGGCGAAGGCAGGGTCCAGCACGGTGACAGCATGCCCCCGCAACGCCAGCGAATGTGCCATGCCGGCACCTGCCAGACCTCCGCCCACAACGATCACGGGATCGCGCGATGGCGCGCTTACAGCACGCCCCAGCCCGGGCCTCAGGGTGGCGCACAACATCTGCCTCTTGCCACCGAAACCCGGTTCGCGCGACACCAGAAAGCCCGCTGCGGCAAGATCACGCCGGACCTGGCCTGCACAGCACCAGCTGGCTGCAGTCGCCCCGGCGTTGGAAATACGTACCAGCTGCCCAAACAGCTGCCGTGACCACATGGCCGGATTCAGTCGTGGCGCGAAACCATCCAGAAAGAAGGCATCCACACTGGCTTCGACCTGGCGCGCGAGGTATTCCACCTGGCCGAAGGCGAGCGTCAGAGTCAAACGCCCACCTTCAAATTCCAATCGATGCATGCCCGGCAGCAATGGGGGCCAGGCCCGAACGAGCGCATTTGCCATTTTTCGCAGCTCGCCCGTGTGACCCGCCAAGGCCACCGCCAGATCTTCAGCTGAAAAAGGATGGGCCTCAAAGGACAGGACATGCAGACGCCTGGGCTGCCCCAGGGAGCCACGCCAGGCCTGCCACAAGGCTAGAAAGGTGTTGCCTATACCGAACCCTGTCTCGCATACGGTAAAGGCCTCACGACCGCTCCAGCGCTCAGGCAAGCGATTGCCTTGAAGAAAGACATGGCGCGCCTGCTCAATTGCGCCGGCACGGGCGTGGTAGACGTCGCCATAGCGCGTGCTTGCCGGCACGCCCTGTTCGTCAAAAGCCAGGCTGGCCGGCTGCAGCGGTTGACGATGCGGCTTCATGGCTCCCCCGATGCCGGACTGGCTGCCCACGTAGATACGTGACGGCTGTTGGCCGGCTCAAAACCCGGCACTGCAGAAACAGACAAGCGCTTGTCGACAGACCGGCAAGGCCGGGCGGCGCGTAGGATAACCGTCATCCTACTCACGTACAATGAGACGCATCCACCACAGAGGGTCCGATGAACCAGGAACATGTCATGCAATCTTTACGCCTTCCCTTGAGTGATTGCCTGGACGCCGCGGTAACGGCTGCCCATGCGGCTGCGGCGATTTTACAGTCGCATACGCATAATCGGGCCGACCTGGTGATAGACACCAAGATGCGTAACGACCTGGTCTCTCAGGCTGATCGTGAAGCCGAACAAGCCATTATCGACATCCTGCTGGAACGCACTCCGCAATTTGGCATCGTTGCCGAAGAAAGCGGTGGCAAGGCTTCCGATATTGCCACCTGGTATATCGACCCACTGGATGGCACCACGAATTTCCTGCACGGCATTCCCCACTATGCGGTCTCGATTGGGTTGATCGCCCATGCCGGCGCCAAAGTGAACGGCGATGCCCCTCTGGAAAAGGACACCCCGGTGATCGGAGTCGTGTACGACCCCAACCGCGAAGAACTGTTTACCGGCTTGCACGAAGTCGGAGCCTGGCTGAATGGCCGCCGCATCCAGTGTTCGCGTACCCGCGACCTGGCGGATTCCGTGCTGGGCACAGGCTTGCCTTTTCGGGATTTTTCCTTTGCCGAAGAGTACATGCCAACACTGAATCACGCCATCAAACATACCCGTGGGGTCAGGCGCCTGGGGGCGGCCGCACTGGATCTTGCGTGGGTGGCCTGCGGCCGCTACGATGGCTATTGGGAAATGGGTCTGGCGCCATGGGATGTTGCGGCAGGCACTGTGCTGGTACGCGAAGCCGGCGGCCTCTGCGAAGACATCTTCCATGCCGACCCCTGGCCCATTACCGGTTACCTCTATGCTGGCAATGAATTTACAGCACCCGCACTGGATGCCATGATCCAACCCCACATGAAACAACGCTGACCCCAGGCCCGGGCACAGCGCCCCAAACCCCGGCCACCCCGTTATCCACCACCCTTCCGGCGATTGCGCCAGCACCCATACAGGAGCGGACCTCATCATGAAACTGGCCGAACCCATCGTAGGCTGGCACGACGAAATCGCCAGAATCCGCCGGGACATCCATCAGCACCCCGAACTCGCCTACGAAGAAGTCCGGACGGCCGACCTGGTGGCTGGCCTGCTGGAATCCTGGGGGATACCGGTAACGCGGGGCCTGGGGGTCACCGGACTGGTTGGCACCATAAAGGGTCACGGCGACGCTGACCGCGCCGTCGGCCTGCGCGCCGATATGGATGCCCTGCCCATGCAGGAACTCAACACCTTTGAACATACCAGCCGCCACGAAGGGAAAATGCATGCCTGTGGCCACGACGGTCACACCGCCATGCTGCTTGCCGCAGCGAAGTTCCTGGCTGCCAATCGCGACTTCGCAGGCACTGTCTACGTCATCTTTCAGCCCGCAGAAGAAGGCCACGGGGGTGCACAAGCGATGATCGACGACGGCCTGTTCGATCGTTTCCCCATGGATGCCGTCTTCGGCATGCACAACTGGCCGGGCATGCCCGTGGGAAGTTTCGGGCTGGCCAGTGGCCCCATGATGGCTTCCAGCAACACCTTCAGCATCCGCATCGAAGGCAAAGGTGCGCACGGGGGCATGCCCAACCTGGGCGCCGACCCCATCATAGCGGCCACGCAGATCGTGCAAAGCCTGCAAACCATCATCAGTCGCAACCGCGACCCTCTCGACCCGGCCGTCATCAGCGTGACGCAGATCCACGCCGGCTCGGCGGACAACGTCATTCCCACCGATGCGCTCGTCCGCGGTACCGTCCGCACTTTTTCGGAAACCACGCTCGACCTCATCGCAGCCCGCATGAAGGCGATATGCGAACAGACAGCCGCAGCACTCGAGTGCAGTGCCATGCTGGATTTTCAGCGGAA
>JBAYOJ010000088.1:0-8914 GCA_041678385.1 Burkholderiaceae bacterium
GGTATCTTACTCCCCCTCTCCACGCCCACCACCGCCTCAGATGCCAGTCAAAGACTATCGGGACCTGTTCATTCTCGCCGCCATATGGGGGAGCTCCTTTCTATTCATGCATTTGAGCGTCGATGATTTCGGCCCTTTTCCCCTGGCCTCGGTACGCGTCGGGCTCAGCGCCCTCCTTTTGCTGGCGGTTGCCTGCTTGCACGGGCGGCTTGGCGTGCTTCGCCAGCATGGCCGGCACATTGCCATTTCCGGTCTGTTCGCTGCCGGCCTGCCTTTCGCCTGTTTCAATATCGCCGCACAGACAGTTCCAGCCAGCTTCATGGCGGTGGTCAACGCCATCACCCCCCTGTTCGGCGCCCTGATCGCACGGACCTGGCTAAAGGAAAAACTATCCCGTTCGCGAGTGTTGGGGCTGGTAATCGGCTTTACCGGCATCATCGTGCTGGTGGGCGGCAAGATTTCCTTCGATGCCGGGGGGATGGGGACAGGCATTCTTGCCTGCCTTACCGCCTCATTCTCATATGGCTACGCCGCCAGCTACACCACCCGATATCTCAGGGGGGTGGACCCCATTGCTCTGGCTGCCGGCAGTATCTCGGCAGCGGCTATCGCCCTGTTGCCCCTGGCCGTCATCACCTGGCCCGACACCCCCATCTCTGCGTCTTCATGGGCCGCCGCCTCGGCGCTGGCGCTGCTGTGTACAGGCCTGGCCTACATCATTTTTTACCGACTGATAGACCGGGTGGGTGCTTCGCGCGGCATTACCGTGACCTTTCTAGTGCCGCTGTTTGGCATTCTCTGGGGCGTGCTCTTCCTTGACGAATCCCTGACACCACGCATGATGGCGGGCACCGTCGTCGTGCTATTGGGTACACTGCTGGCAACCGGTTTCATCGGCGGCCGCAAGCCCGGCCCCTCGCGATGAGGCGACGCAAGAAGGCGTGTGGCCCCACAAAGCCCAATCGCAAATTTATACGGGCACGGGGCTCTGGCCTTATGCCCCCGTCTTCTTCTGGAATATGAAATGTGCCTTGTCTGCGAGCGGCTCATGGCCAACCCCAACAACCCTTTATTCCGGAGACACGTCGTGGCTACCCCATTCGATCGGCTCAAGCAGGCCTGTGCGACCGAGTGGCGCATGTACTGCGAACACGAATTCGTCAAGCAGCTGGGTGCCGGCACCCTCGCCATGGAGTCCTTCCAGCATTACCTGAAGCAGGACTATCTTTTCCTGATTCACTTCGGCCGCGCCTGGGGCCTGGCCGTATACAAGAGCAGGGATATCGGCCAGTTGCGCCAGTCCCTTGATTCCTTGAAGGCCATCATCGATATTGAACTCGACCTGCACGTGGAGTTCTGCGGTGAGTGGGGTATCAGCGAAACCGAACTGGCAGAACTCTCCGAGTCCCGCGCCACCTTGGCCTATACCCGCTACGTACTGGAAACCGGCAACAGGGGCGACATCCTCGACCTGCACGTAGCACTGGCCCCCTGCATCGTCGGTTACGCAGAGATCGGCAGCTGGTTGACAGAACAACGTTACACCAAGCGTCTGGGCAACCCCTACGGCAAATGGATGGACATGTATACGTCCCGGGAATTCCAGCAAGCCGCACAGGCCGAAGTCGACTGGATCAATACCCAGATGGAAGATATCAGCGAAGCCCGCTTCCACGAGCTGGCCCGCATCTTTTCAGAGGCCACCCGCCTGGAAGCCGACTTCTGGCAAATGGGGTTGATGAAAGAAGACTGAAACGGTCGGCGTCAGCAGGCTTCCCAGATCTGTTCAAGGATCGCCACGGCATCCCGGTTACGCCGCAGCCTTGCGCCAATGTGCTTGATCCGCTTGAAGTAAAAGTGGACCGGACATTCCCATGTGAACCCTGTGGCGCCGTGAGCCTGAATGCTTTGCGCCGCGATGGCATGCGTGGCTTCCTGCACCAGCAGTTCTGCCATCGCCAGCCTGTTAGCCATCGCCTCGCCCGACCCATCAATCGCGGCACAGGCATCGTGCAATGCCAAGCGCGCATCATCAAGCGCCATCCGGTTATCCGCCAGCGCATGCTTGATCGCCTGATTCGCACCGATAGGCCGGCCGAACTGTTCACGCTCCTTGGCATACTGCACGGCCAGATTGAGGGCCGCCCCTGCGGCACCCAGCGCTTCGGCCAACAACAGACACCGCAGCCGTGCCCGATACCTGCGCCACATCGGCTGTTCGCATGGCAAGGTGGCCACGCGGCGGGGCTCGCCCGCTTCGGCGGCGACGGCTATCAGGGGATCGACCCCGTACCCGACCCGGGACGGCGTGACCTGTTCCACCAGCAGGATATTATCTGCCCAGGACAAGCGAAGCGCCTGCTCAGCCGCCGCATAGAGCACCGTATCGTCTTCCACCATCCCCATTGACGATTGCCCCTGCAGCCATGATGCAAGCGGCCGCGCTTCATGCGCAGGGATACGAATGTCCACCAGTAGCGTTGCAATAGCAACGCCGTGGGCAAGCGGCAGCGGTGGCAGGTAGGCTCCTATTGCTTCCATCAAGGCGGCCGCCTCCAAGGTGCCGAAGCCGGGCTCGCTATCGGTCACAGACTCACAGATCTGCAACCAACCCATCGCAGCGCATTCGCTCCATAAAGCACCAGAACCCTGCATGTCGCTGTAGTCGCCTCGCAAGATTGCCCCATGTTTGTCTGCAAAAAAACGGTCTGCCGAGTCGACGAGCAAACGCGTATCCGTATCCGACAACGCTTCCATGTCATGCTCCTTTTGGCAGCCCCAACATCCGCTCAGCCACGATATTCCGCTGAATCTCTGATGTACCGGCAAGTATGGTTTCAGCACGGGTCCACAGCCAGGTGTGCTGCAGCAGATCGAAATCGTCCGTGCCACTTCCACTTCTGGGGCGCAGAAGACCATCACCCCTGATTTCTATGGACAATTCAAGAAGACGCTGGTGCGCCTCGCTCCATAGAAGCTTGGTGGTGGAACCTTCCGGCCCGGGTGGCGTACCTGACCTGGCGGCAGCAAGGGCCTGATCGGCCTTCAGACGAAGCACATGGCTATCCACGGCCAGACGCGCCCAGCGCATTTTCCACCCGTGGGCTGTGGCGGTTGCAACGTGTCGCCCAGCGGCTTCAATATCTTTGCGTACCGCCTGTAATTCCTGACGGAATCGCACAAGTCGCGGCAGAAAGTAGGTACCGCGTTCAAAACTTGCGGCCGCCATGGCAATCCGCCAGCCGTCGCCCGGCTCGCCAACCAGGCAATCGGCATCGATGGACACGTCCTCGAAGAAAACCTCGCAGAACTCGTGCTCCCCAGTAAGCTGCCGGATGGGCGCCACCCTGACGCCCGGCTGGCGCATATCGACCAGAAAGAAACTCAGGCCTTTATGCGGCGCTACATCGGGGTTGCTGCGTGCCAGCACGAAACACCAATCCGCACGGTCCGCGAAGGATGTCCAGATCTTGTGCCCATTCAGCACCCAGCCATTTCCCACGTTTCGCGCACGGCTGCGC
Source organism: Burkholderiaceae bacterium (assembly GCA_041678385.1). Taxonomy (GTDB): domain Bacteria; phylum Pseudomonadota; class Gammaproteobacteria; order Burkholderiales; family Burkholderiaceae_B; genus Yanghanlia. Next base: position 3,522 of record JBAYOJ010000088.1, read on the forward strand.
AGAGAAGCGAGGTCCGAGCCGGACGCCGGCTCGGAATACCCCTGACACCATACGACCTGGTTATTCAGGATCCCTGTAAGAAAGCGTTGCTTCTGAGCCGCCGAACCGAAATGCAGCAGGGTCGGGCCCAGTATGCCGTGACCGACCAGATTGACCCCCAGCGGCGCGCCACAAAGCGCGTGCTCTTCATGGAAGATGGCTTGTCGGGCGAGATCCAGCGCTTGGCCGCCAAATTCCCTGGGCCACCCCAGGCCCGACCAGCCATGCGCACACAACCTGTCTTCCCATGCGCGACGCAGATCCAGGTTGCGAGCGTCGCGCGGCCCGTCCCAACTTTCGAGAAATGATGCGTAATTCCGCTCAAGCCAATTCCGGACATAAGCGCGGAATTTCTGAGGATCTTCAGGAAGCCCCATGTTTTTCTTTCCTTCATGCTTCAATCAATGCGGATGTTGGCTTCCTTGGCCACACGCGCCCACGTAGCGATGTCCTGCTTGATGAACTCGCCAAACGTGACCGGGTCGTTGCCGATGGCATCCAGCCCGAGCGTCACGAATCTTTCTTTGATAGCGGGCTCTTTCATGATGTCAGTCACGGTGCGGTGCAGTTTGTCGATAATAGGATCGGGCGTTCCCGCGGGCACGACAAAGCCCAGCCAGGGCATGGCCGCAAAACCGGGCACGGCCTTCGCAATCGGTGGCACGCCGGGTACGGAAGGCGATGGCTCTTCGGTCGTCACGGCAAGCACGCGCACACGGCCATCCTTCACGAAGGGCCCAGAAGATGCCCAGGCGTCAAACATCAGCTGTACGCGCCCCGCCACCAGATCGGTCAGCGCCTGTGAACTGCCTTTGTAAGGAATCTCCTGCATCTCGACGCCCGCCATGCTCTTGAAAAGCTCGGCTTCCAATTGCGTGGACGTGCCGACCCCTGTGGACGCGTACGCCACCTTCCCGGGATTGGCTTTCAAGTAGTCGACCAGCTCCTGGATATCCTTCACCGGCATCGAAGGATGCACACCCAGCACGTGCACCACGGATGCCAGCTGCGTCACCGCCTTGAAATCCTTTACCGGGTCGTAGTCAATCCGACTGTAGACGCTGGGAGCGATGCCCAGGGACGAGGCTGCCAGCAACAGCGTGTGGCCATCGGGCCGGGCGCGCGCGACATAGTTGGAGGCGATCACTGTGCCGCCACCCGGCTTGTTCTCCACGATGACGCTCTGGCCAAATTTGTCTGTCATTCTTTCGGCCAGCATGCGCGCCAGGATGTCGGTTGCACCGCCCGGCGAGAACGGCACCACAATGCTTACCGGTTTTTCAGGATAGGCATCCGCAGCGCATACCGGCCCCAGGCCGGCCACACCCACAACAACCCCAGCCAACAGTTTTCTAATATTCATCATCTCTGTCTCCTTATAGTTATCAATCAAGTTTCGAGCAGTTAAAAACCCTTCTGTTCAGAGCTTCCTTAAGCCACGATCAGCGCATCCAACGCCACCACCCCGCTGCCGCGCTCCCTAACCAAAAGAGGATTCACTTCGATCTCCTGCACATGCGCAGGCGCTTCTGCCAGCGCACGACCGATAGCGGCGATCGCGCGGCAGGCTGCCGGGACATCAGCGGGCGGCCTGCCGCGAAACCCGTCCAGTAGCGGAAAAGCCAGGAGCCGCCGCAACATTGCCTCTACCCCTTCTGCATCCATGGGCAGCAGTTCATGTCGGATATCGCGATAGAGTTCGGTCAGAATGCCGCCCAGGCCCACGGACAGCATGGGCCCGAATACCGGATCCCGACGCGCGCCCACGATGATTTCCACACCACCGCTTTCCATGCGCTGCACCAGTACCCCGCGAAGCTGAGCCTGCGGCGCTGCGGCCCCGACACGTTCCAGAATCAAGTCATATGCACGGGCTACAGCCTGTTCGTCCTGGAGGCCAAGCGCCACACCCCCGACCTCGGTCTTATGGAGGATATCGGGGCTGAGAATTTTCAGCGCGACGGGGTACCCCAAGGTTTGAGCATGCCGCAAGGCTTCATCACGCGACGACGCCACCCGGTCATTTCTGGGCGGCAGCCCGAACTGGACCAGCCAATCCAGTATCTGGCGTTCGTCCGCCCGGGGAGGCAGGCCTTCCACCTCAGAGCCAGACGCAAGCGGCTCGACCCGCCCCAGGGAGCCCGGACTGCGGCAGCGACTCAGCCATTGCAGGAAGGGCGCCAGCGCAGCCGTCGCCACACCGATGTCGTCAAAGACCGCAACCTGGGCCTCACGCAGCGCGTCGCGACATTGCGCCCTGCCGGTATCAATGACCGCAAAGAGGCGATTGTGCCGGCTTGCCGCTGCGGCAATGCTGTCGGCCATGCGGTCCAGCATGTATCCAGGGGCGTAGATGACGACGGCATCAACCGCCGCTGTCGTAGCCAAGGCTTCAAGAACCTGATCCACGAATTCCGGGTTATTGACCACATTTCCCGTGACGTCCACCGGGTTGCGCACCATGCCGTAGTCCGGAATCCCGCTGCGCAGGACCCCCTGTACTGACGCAGGAAGATCTGGCAATTGCAACCCTGCTTCGATGAACCGGTCGGCGAGAATCGCGCCCAGCGCACCGGACATGGTAAGCACCGCCACCCGAACGCCCCCCTGCCGGTGACGCAAGCTGGCCAGGCGCGCCAGTTCTGCCATTTGCGCGAAATCCGTCGCTTCAATCACATTCAGGCGTTCGAATACGCTTCGGTAGACCTCGCGGTCGCCCGCCAGGGCGCTCGTGTGGGACATGACCGCTGCCGCCCCTTTATCCGTAGCGCCTGCCTTCAAGGCAATCAGCATCTTGCCCTGCTGTTCCAGACGCTCGCAGGCCTTCAGGAATCGCGGCCCATCCCGCAACTGTTCTACATAGCCCAGGACGACTTCGGTGTCAGGATCTTCGGCCAGGTATTCGAGATACTCGGCAAAATCGACGGTGGCTTCATTCCCCGTATTGATGAATTGCGAAACCGGCTGATCGAGCCGGCGCAGCAATGCGTAAAGCGCGGCACATACGTTGCCGCTTTGCGTCAGCAAACTGACCCGGCCACGCCCTTCCTGCATGCTGGCCGTATTGAAGACCGAGGCAAACGCGGTATGCGCCTGGGTATTGAGATTGGCCAGCCCCATGCAATTTGGCCCGGCCACCACCATGCCCGACGACTGTGCAAACGACTCAAGCTCCTGCTGCAGTTTCTGGCCTGTCTCGCCTTCCTCTGCAAAGCCGGCAGCGTAGACAATGGCTGCCCGGATGCCTTTCGCGTGGCAGCGGGCCAGCATGGCCGTCACTTCACCAGCGGCAATCGCAAGCACTGCCAGATCAGGAACAGCGGGGACACTTTCCACGTCCGGATAGCATTTGAGACCGAAGACCTCGTCGTACTTGGGGTTCACGGGATACACCCCACCCGAATACCCATACTTCACGATCAAGGAAAGCGGCAGCCCCCCGATGCGGCCCGCCGAACTGCTCGCCCCAATAAAGCAGATGGACTGAGGATCAAGCAAGGGATCAAGCCGGCGCGTCATACTGCTTCCCCCGACTTGTTGCGCTGTATGGCCGCCGCCATCCCTTGTTCGCGAACGACCGCAAACTCGCTGCTCATATGAGATAGTTGGTGAGTGTCGAAATGGGCACTGAGGGCGTTGCGAAACCCTTGCACGTCCAGGCTGCGGTTCAGTGACCGCTTGGTCAGCCGCAGGCCAAACGGGGGCGCCTTCGCAATACGCTGGGCAAGCGCCATGGTTTCAGCGCGCAGTTCACCCGTCGAGGTGACCTGATTGACCATGCCGATACGAAAGGCTTCTTGAGCATCCAGCCGGCCACCCGTGAAAAGCATTTCCTTGGCCTTGCGCAGCCCCATCACCCAAGGATGAATGAGCACTTCTGTGGCCGCCGCCGCAAGCGTGTGGCCCACCGGGTCTGAGAAAAAAGCATCTTCGGAACACACGACCAGGTCGCACATATTGGCAACCATGAAGCCGCCGGCCACGCAGGCACCCCGTACTTCGGCGATGGTCGGCTTGGGGCAATCCCATATCCGCAGGCAGTAATCGTAATAGCGCCGGGATTCATACTCCCATCGTTCTTCGACCGTGAAATCAGCGCGCTCCCGCTGGGCCTGCTTGAGATCGTGACCGGCTGAGAAGTGGCCGCCTTCCGCCGCCAGGATGATGACCCGCACATTTTCGGCCTGGATTGCCGCCTCGAAGGCCAGATCCAGCTCATCGAGCAGTTCGCGGCTTTGTGCATTCCGGGCCTCCGGACGGTTCAGACTGATGCGTCGGACTGCTGCGTGATCTTCGACCAAGAGCAAAGAGCGGCTCATTTCATCTCTCATTTCGAATTATGGGCTTGATTAGGCCACTAGAATTCCTACAATACAAACATAAAATTACTTTTATCCCATACTATGGACAAACTTACCGAAAATCTTGCACGAAATACCTCTACAGGCGGGACGCAAAGCATCCGGCGCGCGCTGCATTTATTGCGTCTACTGGCACAGAACGACCGGCACGGTCTGAGTCTGCAGCAGCTCACGGCCATGAGCGGCCTTGAGCGCTCTACTGCCCATCGGCTTATCAGTTGTCTGGTGGAAGAACAGTTTGCACGGCGTTCGCCCGACGACCGGCGCTATTACCTGGGGATTGATGCGATGCAGGTCGGGTTCTCTGCCATGCATCGGGCGCCTATTGCAGATACGCTGTTGCCACTGGCAAAGCGTTTATGCCGTCTATCAGGCGACACTGTCTTTCTGGTCGTGGAACAGGGCGACCATGCGCTGTGCCTGTTACGCGAGCATGGTGAATTTCCAGTACGACTCTTCACGATTGACGTGGGCGAAAGACGCTTACTGGGCGTGGGTGCCGGCGGCCTGGCTCTGTTGGCGCAATTCGACGACGCAGCCATTATCGAAATCCATCAACGCCATGCAAAAGAATACGACGCCGCCGGTTTGACCATTGACGGCCTGCTTCAGAAAGCCCAGGCCACCCGGTCAAAGGGATACTCCGAAGTCGTGGACAGCATTACGGTTGGCATATCCGGCGTAGGTCACGCGTTCCGCATCAGCGACATGACTCAGGTCGCCATCAGCTTCGGCGCCATCACACAGCGCCTGGATGCCGCGCGCAGACAGTCCATGGGTGAGCTACTGCAGGAAGAGTGCAGCAAATGGCGGCTTGAACAGCTGGCCGCCCGCTAGTGTCCTGGATCGGGATGCCCCGCGTTGCAAACGCTACGCGGGTGTGGGCCCAGCCCCCTCAAACCCGCTCAAACACCCCCGCCGCCCCCATGCCGGTGCCCACGCACATGGTGACCATGCCGTAATCCAGCTTATGCCGCTGCAGGGCATGGACAA
>JBAYOJ010000089.1:0-8812 GCA_041678385.1 Burkholderiaceae bacterium
CATCGAGAACTTTGGCGGTGATTCCGATGCCATTACGGTGATGGGGCACTCGGCCGGCGGCTCTTGCATTGCGGCCTTACAGGGCCGGCAACCGCGCTTCCACAGGGCGATACTTCTTAGTGCATCGTTGGGGCGCGGATTCCGCGCGCCCGACGAGGCCGAAGAACTGAGCAGGCTGGTGCTAGAAGCCGCCGGTGCCCGCAGCCTGGAAGCAGCCCGCAAGCTGCCCTATCAGGAATTGCTGCAGGCCCAGCGGGCGCCAGCCGTCATGCAAGCCTTGCAATCACAGGAAATCGGTCGCCCGCTGTTCTGCCCGGTCGTTGACGGCATCATTATCAAGGATGACATTCCCGTGCTTAGCGAAACGGCCACGGCCCGGGCGGATGTCCTGGTTGGCTACACGCTGAATGAAATGGCGGCCTTCCCGAACGTACAGATTGATGAAGCCAGCCAGCGTGCCGGCGAAGAAGTCTTCGGGGCACCCTCCCGCCAGTGGGCGCAAGCAACAATCGCACAAGGGAAATCGGCATGGGCCTATCGTTTCGACTACGCGCCCACCGTACGCTTTGGCGCCTGCCACTGCATTGAACTGCCTTTCGTTTTCGGCAACTTCCAGGCCTTTGCCAACGCCCCCATGCTCCATGGCATGCCCCAGGAAGACGCACGGCGAATTTCAGACACCATACAGACCAACTGGCTCAGTTTCATACGGGATGGCCAGGTTGACTGGCCTGCCGCCCCTCACCTCGAACTCATCGTTTAGCTTTCATATTCACCCGGAGACTCCCCTTGATCAAGAAACTCCTTACCGGCATCGCACTTGCCAGTGCGGCAATCGCCGCCGGCCCGGCCTCCGCCGCCTACCCTGAACGCCCCGTCACGATTATTGTTTCCAACCCGCCCGGCGGCCCGGTCGACGTGATGCTGAGAGTCGTGGCCAACCGGCTCAGCACCAAATGGGGCCAGCCGGTCATCGTGGAAAACAAGCCCGGGGCGTCCGGCATCATCAGTACCCGCGCCATTGTCGAATCCCCCCCCGACGGCTACACACTGGGTATGGTGGTCGCTTCCGCGGTCACCATCATGCCGTTCACGGTCGACAATCTGCCTTTCGACCCCGTCAAGGGCCTGACCCCGATCTCGCTGGTCGCCCGCACCCCGTTCATTTTCATCGTGCCTCAGGACAGCCCCTACCAGACCTGGCAGGACTTTGTCGCCGCCAGCAAGACCGGCAATGTGTCCGTCGGGTCTTTCACCATCGGCACCGCTTTTCATTTGATCTGGGAACAGACCGCACGCCATGCGGGTATTGATGCGCTGTATGTGCCCTCTTCGTCTTCGTCAAAGACCCAGAGTGACCTGGTGGGCGGCTTGCTGGATATTGCTCTGGATGCCCCATCAAGCGCCAGAGGCCTGATCGAAGGCAAACGGGTGCGCGTACTGGCCATCACCAGCCCCACCCGCTTTGCCGGGCTGCCCGATGTACCTACACTGAGTGAATCGGGTATGGAAGGCTATGCTTCGCAACCCTGGATCAGCCTGATGGCCCCGGCCGGCCTGCCAGCGGAACGGGTCAATTTTATTCAGGAAGCCATCGCGGAAATTCTTCAGGAACCTGAAATGCAGACGCAATTCTCCAACCTGGGCATGATCCCCATCGGCAGCAAACCTGAAGAACTGGCGCGCACCATTGCAGAGGATCGCGCCATCATGGAACCGCTCATCAAGGAACTGGATATTAGGTTGCAATAATCGGCAGACCTGATTGCCGGCTACCGCCCCGACCCGCCGCAGATGCGGCCGGTCGGAAGCAGATTCAGCCGGATATTCCACCAGCAAAACGACTGATCAACCGCCCATCATCTTCTGCGGCAGATAGAGCGCGATTTCCGGGAAGATAACAAGCAGAACAATTGCCGCAGCAAGCAGGAAGAAGAACGGCAAAGTGGCATAGGCGATGGTGAGAATATTCCGCCCTGTCAACGATTGCAGAGCAAACAGGTTGAATCCCACCGGCGGCGTGATCTGCGACATTTCGCAGACGATCACGATGAAGATACCGAACCAGATCAGGTCGAAGCCACTGGCCGTCACTAGCGGCATGACGATGGATGTCGTCAATACCACCAAAGAAATGCCATCCAGAAAGCAGCCCAGCACCATATAGAATGCCGTCAGAGCCGCGAGCAGCACATAGGGTGACAGATCCCATGCTGCAATCGTGGTCGCCAGCGCCCTGGGCAGCCCGATAAAGCCCATCGCATTGGACAGAAACGCTGCGCAGGCCAGAATGAAGGTCAGCATGCAGGATGTGACCATGGCCCCCACCAGGCCGCTGACGAAATTGGCCCGGGTCAGGCTACCTGACAGGGCTGACAGCAACAACGCGCCCCCTACCCCGACCGCCGCCGCTTCCGTTGCAGTGGCAAGACCGGTATAGATCGAACCAATCACCACAATAATCAGAATGATGACCGGAATCAGGCCGCGTGACTGCCAGAGCTTCTGACGGAAACTCATTTTCGGTTCGTTATCGCGCGACGGCATCTTGCTCGGGTTGAACATCGCCCATAAAGCGACATACCCCATGAACAGCACCACCAGTAGCAGCCCAGGTAGGACGCCAGCAATGAAAAGCTGGGCAATGGATACTTCGGCCGCAACACCATAGACGATCATCATGATGGAGGGCGGTATCATCAGACCCAGGGTACCCGACCCGCAAAGTGTGCCCAGGCTCATACCATCGTGATAGCCGCGCTTCTTCAACTCAGGCAAGGACATCTTGCCCACAGTCAGCGCCGTCGCAGCGGACGAACCGCAGACGGCGGCAAAGACGGCGCAGCCAAGAATATTCACATGCAGCAACCGGCCGGGGATGCGGTTCATCCACGGGGCCAGCCCCTTGAACATGTCTTCCGACAGCCGCGAGCGGTAAAGAATTTCCCCCATCCATATAAAGAGCGGTAACGCAGTCAACGCCCAACTGGTGCTTGCGCCCCAGATTGTGGTCGACATGATCATCCCCGTGGGGGCGGAGGTATACAACACCATGCCAATGATGGCGACCAAAAGCATGGCCGGACCTATCCATAAACCCATTCCCAGGAACAGGAGCAGGAGGCCGGTGAGCACTATGGCTGTCAATATCATTTTTTGTTCGTCCCGAAAACGTAATGGCCCTGAGATGCTTACTCGGCCTGCATGACGTCGTCATGCACCTGCGAATAGGTGGTTTCGCGGCCCGACAAAACTGCAATCAGTTCATCAACCATGGATATGGCCATAAGCAATGTGCCGAATGCCAACACGGCTTGCGGGATCCATAAAGGAATGGGCACCAGCCCCTGGGATAATTCCTCGAAGTCGTAGGAGGTATAGGCCATGCCGATGTTGTACCAGGTGAAATAGCCCATGATTGCGATACCCAGGATCAGAACAACGATTTCAGCCGGGCGCCGTTTGGAGGCCGACAGCCTTTGTGTAAACAGGGTCACGCGGATATGGCCGTTTGCCCGAAAAGTATAGGCAAGGCCCAGAAAGGTAGACGCAGCCATCGCATAGCCGGCAAAGTCGTCTGCGGATGGAACCAGAACACCAAACAAGCGCCCGATGATCTGCGCACCAATGATCACGGCTATCGCCAACAGCGAAATGCAGGCAAGTACGCCACAAAGGCCATACAAGCCATTAAGCAAAGATCTGAACATCAAGGTTTCCTTTGAAAACCAGATAAGAGCGTCCCTATGGACGTTCTGATCAAGTCGAGCGGGGGCTTGATCAGAGCTTCCCTAGGCATACGGGCCGTGCACGTTGCCGCCACAGCCCGCTTACTCAATTGTTATACCCGGTAGTGGCAAAGTCAGTTCTTGGCTTCCTTAAAAGCAGTCATTTCTTCAACAATGCGCTCGCCGTCCTTGCCAGCACGCTTGACCCACTCTTGAATCAGCTGGTCGCTGGCCTTCTTGAAATCCGCCACAAGCTGCTCGGAAGGCTTGTGCACCTTGACACCGCCTTCGTTCAGTTCAATAGCCGCTTTCGCCTGCAGCTCATCGGTCAGCCTCCAACCGCGTTCTTCTGCCTGCTTGGCAACTTCCAGCACTTTTTTCTGCGTGTCTTCAGACAGACTGTTCCAGGCCCTGGCATTCACTGCCACAATGTTGCGCGGGTGATAAGCCGAGAAATCGTAGAAATTGCTGACGAATTCCCAGGCTTTCATATCCACGCCGTTACTGGCTGCGGTAAACATGCCGTTGATCACACCCGTGGAAAATGCCTGCGGGACCTCGACAAACTGGACGTTGACGGCGATGGCGCCGAGCAGCTCGGTCAGTTTGGCCACCACGGGGCCTGGCGCACGGATTTTTGCGCTGGCCAGATCCGCCCCGCTGGAAGCCTCATGGTTCAGGTAAAGACCGTTACCGGGCCACAGCACGGAATACAAAGGAACCAGCCCTTCCTTCTTGAAGCGTTCAGCCAACATGGGCTTCTGAATTTCGTAAAGCTTCGCTGCTTCAGCAGACCCGACTGCCAGGAAAGGCATGGTATCCGCTTCATAAAGCGCGTCTTCATTCCCATAGAATGACAGCACGTATTCCGCAAGCTGCACCTGCCCCGTACGCACGGCACGCTTGAGTTCCGGCGCCTTGAACATGGAAGCCCCGCTGTGGACTTCAATCACCAGTTCACCATTGGTGGCTTCCTTAACCTTTTCCGCGAACCAGCGCACGTTTTCCGTGTGATAGGTCGAGTCGGGATAGCCGGTTGCCATATTCCACTTTGTCGCGGCAAACGGAGTCGACACAATAAAGCAAGATGAAATTGCACCAATTAATACTTTATGCAGACCTTTCATTGGGTGTCTCCAGAGGGGGATTTTTACTTGTGAACAGAAAATTCTGATCGCTGCCAAACATCAAACGCTCAGGCCGGCGTAGTCCTTCTCATCTCGACCACACCGATTCCTTTGTGCTTTAAGTTTCCAACAGGAGGCTATCGCTTCCACCCACGCACTGTCCATGGTTCCCCTTAATTTAGTTTCACATGTTGAAACCCATGGGGTTTACGCTTGCTTCAGGAGGATGGGACGGAAAGAAATGAGAAGGAAAAAGCCCGCGTTGGCCGAATGGTCAAAGCGGGCTGTGTCAGCAGTGCATAGCTATCGAGTAACTCACGCAGCACTACCGATGTGTTCAAGGCGCCGCAGAGAGGTCTCAGGTAAGTTCAGCCCGGCGCCCTGCGCCGTTTCAAACCCGCTCCCTGCGATTGGCTTTACGATAAGTCAGCAGCCTCTATTCCGACCAGACCGGCGTCAGCCAGTGGCGGTAGTCTTCACGGCGGCCGTGAACGACGTCCAGATACAGATCCCTGAGACGTGCGGTGAGCGGCCCGGGCTTGCCGGTACCGACGGGGATACGGTCGACGCTGGAAATAGGCACTACTTCCCAGCCGGAACCGCACAGGAAGAGTTCGTCGGCACTGTACAGTTCCGTGCGATCAACCGGGCGTTCCACGACCGGGTCGCCCAGCACGTCGTCAGACAGCTCAATCAGGGTATCCCTGGTGATACTTTCCAGCACGCTTTCAGTGGTGCTTGGCGTGATCAGCCGGCCATTGCGATACATGAAGAAGGAAGCGGTCGGTGCCTCGGAAACCTTGCCTTCACGGGTCAGCAACAAGGGCACGTCGTAGCCATCCAGATTGGCCTGCATCATGCTCAGACGCCCGTTGCTGTAGTTTGCACTGGTCTTGACCCGCGGCGGGTGGCTGAATTCATGAATGCGCTGCCAGGACGATATAGCGGCCGCCATGCCGGTGGTCTGCCAGTCTTTCATGGTGTACGGGCCCGCCGTAATCACCAGGCTGACGGGCGACGAGGTGGTGATGCCCGACGGCACGCCCGTCACCATGGCCATGATGCGCAAATGAATGGTTTCGCGCAGATCATTGACCTTGACAGTTTCTATCACCTGACGGCGCATCTCTTCGAGCGGGAACTCAGCGCCATAGCGCAGCACACGCATAGACTGCTGCAGCCGCCGCAGATGGTCATCGAGCCTGAACAGGAACATTTCATTGTGTTCCTTGCTCCAGTAACCACGCACGCCTTCGAACACCATGCCCGCATAGGTGATCGCCGGAGCCAGGACATGGACCTTTGCATCCTCAAAGGGCACCGCCTGGCCATCCATCAAAATATACTTCGCCTCTGCCACCGATTTCTCCAGTATCAAATAAATTCGACGATCACCTTGCGAAAGGCGTCGACGATGAAAGGAATATCTTCCGGACCAATCTCGTAATAGACGGCCAGCCGCAGCCTGCGCTTGCCAAAGGGCAGCGCCAGCACACCCTGCCGGGCCAGCGCCTCGGCAAAACCCGCCGCTGTCCCCAGGGCATCGCCCAGATCGACCAGCACCAGGTTGGTCCAGACCCGCGATTGCCCCAGCGACAGCCCTTCCAGGCCGGCCAGGGCCGCGCCCAGATCGGCAGCCACGGCATGATCGTGTGCCAGGCGCTGCGGCATGGTCTGCAACGCCACCGTTGCGGCGGCCGCGGGAATGCCGGCAGGCCGCCAGCCGCCCCCGAACATCTGCCTTACCCTGACCGCTTCTTCAATAAATTCGGCCGGCCCGGCAAGAATGGCGCCCAGCGGCGCCGCCAGCCCCTTGTTCAGGCTGAAGGCCACGCTATCGACATTGGCGCAGATCTCGGCAGCACTCACATCCAGGGCGGCGGCGGCATTGAACACCCGGCTGCCATCCAGGTGCACAGGCACCCCGCGTTGCTGGGCCAGGCCACGCAGACGCTGCAGTGTCGGCATATCGACCACCGCCCCACCCGTGCGCACGTGAGTATTTTCAATTACCAGCAGATCAACCCCGGAACGCTGGGCATCACCCGCGACCAGGGCTTGGTCCACCGCATCGAAATCCGGCACGCCTTCGTGCCCCGCTACCCCCTTGCACATGACCCCCGACAAGGCCGCCGGCCCCCCTGCTTCGGAGGTGAAAACATGCGAAGAGGATTCAGCCAGCAGGGTTGAACCCCGGCCGCACTGCAAATGAATGGCTATCTGATTTGCCAACCCGCAACTGGCGCAGAACAAGGCGTCTTCCTTGCCGACCATGTGGGCAGCAAGCGCTTCCAGCTCCTGCACATAGGGGTCTTCGCGAACACCGAAGCCGCCGCGCTGCTGGGCGGCGGCCATCATCGCTTCGATCATTTCCGGTGTGGGCCGGGTCAAAAAGTCGGAACGTAGATCCATTGTTGATCCTACAAAGGTATTCGCGCTGAGAACGCGAACGGGCAACCTTACCCCGAACGGGGCGTAGAATCAATGTGAATGCGTCGGGCGTCGCGCCGAGATGTGTCGATACATTTCCATTGACGACAGCGGCTTAAAACAGGCTGCCCCGTCGTCAGAAGCCGCTTTTCCGAACCAGAATCCCTATCAGCCATTGGCCGCCGTCCCAAAGCAGGCTGCGGCGTTCGCCTTCTATCCGGACTCGGCCGCGCCCTTCCCGGGCATGTGGCGGCGCTTCAACCAAGCTCAAGCGGACACGATACAGGGCTTCAACGGGCACTCCGACGGCATCTAGCAGACTCGTGCGTGGGTAGGGGGCCGCCATGGCGACCATCCAGCATGACATGGGCCAATCGTTGACTACGCGTAGAGTCCACGAAAAGGACCTCTGCCTCAATCGGTTTCGTGCTGCCCTGAGGGAAATAACGCGTCGACGCACCCGGGTGGACCCTCGCTACATCCCGCTGTTCGACATAAGCATCCACTAGCCAAGCCGATGGATCAAATAAAGCCCCGAGGGGACTGCGCACATCCGCCCACGTGCCTGGGCCAACCGTCGGGTCCACGTCCACCCACACGCCATCGAATTTGGCCACGGTACGTAACCTGGCCTCTTCTTCCTGCAAGGCAATGAGCTCCGCAAATTGCTCACGCTGCTGCCGTATCAGGGCCTGACGGCGCATACCAACTATCAAGGTCGTATACCGAATCATGAACGATATCAATCGGTTCACCACCAGGAATCGAAGACTGATTCTTCTGTCCGCCATTAGCGGCAGCCTCGCCTTCATTCGTGAGAATCACCCCATCATCATCACGCAAGCGGTCGTCGGCAATGACTTGGACTTGATAGAGCTGGTTTTCATGCGGCCCTTCATATGTATTGGTGTCGGAATTCAGGACCGGAGGTGCTACAACAATTCTCAGGCTATCTAATGCATCATTAACGTCTGCAGTGTTGCCGCGCAACACCAGATATTTTTCATCACCGTCCCAGTCACCTACGATAAGGCTGCTGTACGTGCTTCCAACCTTGATTTCAATATCATCGTAGGTAACGCGACCCTCAGTTTCGGACCCGGCTGCAACAAACGCATTCCCATCTTTATCCAACAACCGAACAATGACAGTGATCTCGTCCTGAAATCCTGTCCCATCAATATCCGGATCGAAAATTTCAAAACCGGGAACGAGATTGCTTTTATTTTCGCTTGGTGGAACATTGCCTGCATCCCCCTCAACCGAAATTGGGCCACCAGAAGGCGCAGTGACTACTGGCGCATCATTGGTAGGCATGACCTGGATCATGAATATATTATGATCGTCATCCTCACCAGTATCGGTCGCAACGCCGTCGCTGACGACGAAATGGAATTTATCGTGATAGGAAAGTGGTTCACCCTCGGGTTTCGGCCATTCACTCGCCATGCCGTCATCGCCGCCATGCCTGTAAATCACATTACCCGAATCAATATCCTGTTGCGTGAAGGTAGATCCTACGCCTAA
>JBAYOJ010000090.1:0-8806 GCA_041678385.1 Burkholderiaceae bacterium
CAGCAGGCAACGGGGCCGCTTTCCGTCCAGGCGGGGGCGGCAGCGTTGCGTATTGCCGAAGCGCTCGAATATACAGGTGTGTTGTGCGTGGAGTTCTTCGTGCTGCAGGATGGCAGTCTAGTCGCCAACGAGATCGCGCCACGGCCACACAATAGTGGCCACTACACCATGAATGCCAGTGTCACCAGTCAATTCGAGCAGCAGGCTCGTGCCACTGCGGGTCTGCCTTTGGGTGATACTGCCTGCCTGAGCTCTGTCGTCATGTTGAACCTGCTGGGCGATCTGTGGTTCGAACCCGGTACGGATGTCGCGCGCGAGCCCGACTGGGCGGGAGTGCTGGCCGTGCCGGGTGCTCAGTTGCATCTTTATGGCAAAGCGCAAGCGCGTCGAGGCCGAAAAATGGGGCATGTCAACGTGCTGGGCGCCGACTTTGCACAGGCTCGTGAACGGGCGCGTCGCGTCGCGGCTGTGCTGGGTCTGGAACTGGGTTCATGAATCGTCAGGCAGCCGGGGCAGGGTCCGGTGCGAGCGATACATCCATTATCGCTGCTGATATGTCTCGTCAGATCGATTGCGCAGCGCGTCGCCTGGCCGATGGGGGCTTGGTGGCCTTCCCAACAGAAACGGTCTACGGCCTGGGTGCCGATGCCGAGAATCCCGATGCTGTGGCTCGTATCTATCAGGCCAAGGGGCGGCCTTCCAGCCATCCCATCATCGTTCATGTTGCGCCAGAAGCCGACCTTGCTTACTGGGCGCGTCGCATTCCCGACCAGGCGCAGCGCCTGGTCGAAGCGTTCTGGCCTGGGCCGCTGACGCTGATCCTGCCTCGCGCTGAAAATATTTCTGCGGCTGTCAGTGGTGGCCAGGACAGCATCGGCCTGCGCTGTCCTTCGCATCCAGTTGCTCAGGAATTGTTGCGGCGTTTCGCTGGGCTGAAGGGCGGGCAGGGCGGTGTGGCCGCACCATCCGCAAACAAGTTCGGGCAGGTCTCGCCCACCCGGGCCGTCCACGTTCGTGATGAATTCCCCGAACTGGCTGAGGAAGCTTTGCTGGTGCTGGAAGGCGGGCCTGCAGACGTCGGCATTGAGTCAACCATCGTCGATGTATCGCGTCTGGACGAAGGCGTAGGGCCGGTCTTGTTGCGACCGGGCCACATCAGCGTAGAGGAACTGGCCCGTGTTCTGGGCGTTGTGCCTGCACGACCCGATACAGGGGCACCGCGGGTTTCCGGGTCATTGAAAGCGCATTACGCGCCACGGACGCCCTTGATTTTGGTGCCTCGGCTGAAGCTGGCCGATGTGCTGGAAGCGGAAGGCGCGGGGAACCGGCGGCTGGTGCTTGCGGGCTTTCCGCCGCCACCCGCCGGCCTGGAGGCAGGGCCGGCCCAGCCCGCGTGGCACGCATGTCCCACCGACCCGGTTGTTTACGCAAGTCGCCTGTATGCGATGCTGCGAGAACTGGATGCGGGGGCGTATGATTGCATAGTGATTGAACAGCCACCGCAGACTGCAGCCTGGCAGGCTGTGAACGACAGGTTGGGTCGTGCTGCGGCAGCATTTTCTGGCTGATTGGCAAGCTGCGGTTCAGCGCCTTATTGGTTTGCGCTCGCCTGGCATGCCGGCAGGCGTCTCTTGTTCGCTTGAACAGGCAAACAATGAGCCGTCCGGTTTCGTTTCAGGTTCAACCACATCCATGGTATGGTCGTTGCCGGGCTCATCCTGATCCGGGGCGCAGACTTATCTTTCGAATTATTCAGAGCATCCCAAGGGACCGCAGGCAGTTAAACTCCTATTCCCCGAACATTCATCGGAACACGTATCACTCATGAAATTCAAGGATTTCGAAGTTGGCATGGTGATCAGCCATCCCCCCGTTGTGGTCACCCGGGAAGAAATGCTGGCTTTTGCGCGCAACTATGACCCTCAACCATTTCATGTGGACGAAGCCGCGGCTCAAGAAAGCCGCTGGGGCGGCCTGATAGGCAGCGGCTGGCTGACCTGCGGGTTGGCCATGCGCATGGTTTACGATGCGGCATTGAACGGCTCTGAATCATTCGGGTCGCCGGGCCTGGAGCGCCTTCGCTGGCCCAGCCCCGTGCGCCCGGGCGATGCCTTGCGCTTCGAAGCCACCGTTGAATCCAAACGCGTGTCTTCCACGCGTTCCGATCTGGGCATATTGCGCTGGACCTGGCGCATGTTCAATCAGGACAACGAAATGGTGCTTGAACTCGAAGCCACAAACATGTTCGAACTCGCCTAAGAAATAGTGAGAAATGGGGGTCAGACCACGTTTTTTCAAAGAAAAAACGTGGTCTGACCCCCATTTCTTTTTAGAAGAATGCTTGTAGTCCTGTTTGGGCGCGACCCAGGATCAGGGCGTGCATGTCGTGGGTGCCTTCGTAGGTGTTGACCACTTCAAGGTTCACCAGATGGCGCGCTACGCCGAACTCATCGGAAATGCCGTTGCCGCCCAGCATGTCGCGCGCCATGCGGGCAATGTCCAGGGACTTGCCGCAGGAATTGCGTTTCATGATGGAGGTGATTTCCACCGCCGCCGTGCCTTCGTCTTTCATACGGCCCAGGCGCAGGCAACCTTGCAGGCCCAGTGTGATTTCGGTCTGCATGTCGGCCAGTTTTTTCTGGATGAGCTGGGTCTGGGCCAGCGGGCGGCCGAACTGCTTGCGGTCAATCGTGTATTGGCGGGCTGTGTGCCAGCAGGCTTCAGCGGCGCCCAGCGCACCCCAGGCAATGCCATAGCGGGCTGAGTTCAGGCACGTGAAGGGGCCACGCAGGCCTGATACATTCGGCAGCATGGCATCGGCGGGCACGTCTACGTCATCCATGACAATTTCGCCTGTGATAGAGGCGCGCAGGCCAACCTTGCCGTGAATGGTCGGGGCGCTCAGGCCTTTCATGCCTTTTTCCAGGATGAAACCACGGATCTTGCCGTCGTCGTCACCGCCGACCATTTTGGCCCACACCACGAAGACGTCGGCAATGGGCGAGTTGGTGATCCACATCTTGTTGCCGCTCAGGCGGTAGCCATCGGCAGTCTTTACGGCACGGGTTTCCATGCCGGCAGGGTTGGAACCATGATTGGGTTCGGTCAGGCCAAAGCAACCTATCCATTCGCCGCTGGCCAGTTTGGGCAGGTACTTCTGTTTCTGCGCTTCGCTGCCGAACTCATTGATGGGAACCATCACCAGGGAAGACTGCACGCTCATCATGGAGCGATAGCCGGAGTCGATGCGCTCGACCTCGCGAGCGATCAGGCCATAGCAGACGTAGTTCAGGCCAGCACCGCCGTAGGCTTCCGGAATGGTGGCGCCCAACAGGCCCAGCTCGCCCATTTCACGGAAGATGCCGGCATCGGTTTTTTCGTGGCGAAAGGCTTCGAGCACTCGCGGAGCCAGCTTTTCCTGGCTGTAGGCATGGGCGGCATCCCGCACCATGCGTTCTTCTTCTGTAAGCTGCGCATCAAGAAGCAGGGGGTCTTCCCAGTTGAAAGAAGGCTCTGAGGACATAAGGATTCCCGTAAAGATCTGTATTTGTGAATGAGTGTGGTGTCCGCTAGTGTCCTGAATCGAATTTTCGATTCAGGACACTAGTTGCGTCAGCCTTGGGCCTGCTTCCGGATGGCGCTCAGGGTGGTCGTGGGCGTGATGGTTTCCGGGTCGATCAGGCAATGCAGGATGGCCGGCTTGCCGCTGGCCAGGGCGCGTTCAAAGGCGGGCGCGAATTCTTCTGTGGATTCGACGCGTTCACCGTGGCCGCCGAAGGCGTTCGCATAAGCTGCGAAATCAGGGTTCTGCAAGGTGGTGGCGGAAAGACGGCCGGGGTAGTCGCGTTCCTGGTGCATGCGTATCGTGCCGTACATGCCGTTATCAATCAGCAATACGACGATGGGCAGTTTGTATTGCACTGCGGTGGCGAATTCCTGGCCGTGCATCAGGAAGCAGCCATCGCCGGAAAAGCACACCACGGTACGGTCGGGGAACATGCGCTTGGCGCCAACGGCGGCCGGCAGGCCGTAGCCCATGGAACCCGAGGTGGGCGCCAGCTGGGTGGCCGGGCGGGTGAACGGGTAGAAACGGTGTAGCCATGTAGCATAGTTGCCCGCACCGTTGCACATGATGGCATCGGCTGGCAGCGTTTTATTCAGGTAGGACATGACCTGCCCCATCTGCAGGGCGCCTGGGTGGGTAATGCGGCTGGGGTCGTTCCATTCCTGGTAACTTGCCCGCATGGCCTGCAGTGCCGGGGCCCAGGCTGCTTGTGCCGGCGCGCCAGGCAGGGCCGCCAGGGTATTGCAAAAGGCGCGTGGCGAGGTGTTGATGGCATCGTCGGCCACATAAACCCGGTTGAGTTCGGACGCGTCAGGGTGGACGTGCACCAGGTGCTGTTGGGGCACGGGAAGATCAATCACCGTGTAGCTCTGGCTGGGGATTTCAGAGAACCGGCCGCCGACCATGAGGATGAGGTCGCTGTCCTTCACGAACTGGATAAGCTTGGGGTTGCCACCGATGCCAACGTCGCCGATGAAGCAGGGATGCTGTGTCGAGAACAGGGTCTGCCGCCGGAACTGCACGGCAACGGGCAGCTGCCACTTTTGGGCGAAAGCTTCGAATTGAGCTATGGCTTCGGCATCCCAGCGGCTGCCGCCCAGAATGGCCACAGGCTGGCGCGCCTGCGACAGGCGTTCTGCCAGCGCTTGCATCTGCGCCTGGGCGGGCTCGGTTTCGGGCACGCTGTAGCGCGGGGCGTCAGCTACCTGGGCCGCTTCGACCAGCATGTCTTCAGGCAGGGCGATTACGACGGGGCCGGGGCGGCCCGATGTTGCAATATGAAAGGCTCTCGATACCAGTTCGGGAATGCGTTCGACCTGATCGATTTCTGTGACCCACTTGGCCTGGGTGCCAAATACCGCCCGATAGTCCATTTCCTGGAAGGCGTCACGCTCGCGCATGCCGCGCTCAATCTGCCCGACAAAGAGGATCATCGGTGAAGAGTCCTGAATGGCAATGTGGACCCCGGCCATGGCATTGGCAGCGCCCGGCCCACGGGTCACCATGCAGATGCCAGGCTCGCCGGTGAGTTTGCCATGAGCCTCGGCCATCATGGCTGCCCCGCCTTCCTGGCGGCAGACGGTGACGTCAATATTGCGGTCGTGCAGGCCATCGAGCACGGCCAGATAGCTTTCACCTGGTACGCAGAATACATGCTTGACGCCTTGCGCGACGAGCTGATCTACCAGGATATGGCCGCCGATGCGGGAGGAGGGCAGGGAATGAGTGGGTGCGTTCATGGCTCTAAAGGATATGTGCGCTGTGTGCACAACGCAATTGATAAAATTGCACAATGTCTTGCCTTATTTGCAAGACATTCACCTATGGCGAAATATTCCAGTGTTCTGCCCGGCTCAGTTAGCCCATGGCAGCGCTCTGTAACATAACATGGCGGGCTCGGATACTGATTGAAGTATACGGGTCCAGACAGGCATCAGGACATGAGCACCCGCCTGCGGCGAGATCGACGCATGGCAAGCGCAGCACGGCGCCGAAAGCGCACCCTGTATTATGGCCACGAATGGGGTAAAGCATGAGAAAGGGCATTCCCAATCTGGGGGCCTTGCAGGCCTTTGAGGCGACTGCAAGGCTGGGGTCTTTTTCCCGGGCAGCAGAAGAGCTTGCACTGACCCACAGTGCGGTTTACCGCCAGGTGGCTGGGCTGGAAGAACGCCTGGGTGTGGCGCTGTTCACCCGTGTCAGGCGACGGGTCAAGTTGACTGAGGCTGGTGAGGAATACGCCGGGCGGGTACGCCACCATCTTGATCAGCTCGAAAAGGACACACTGGGCCTCATGTCGCGCGCGGGGGTGGGGCGGCATCTGCACGTGGCAGTGCTGCCCACTCTGGCAACGACGTGGCTGCTGCCGCGACTGGCGACTTTCAGCAATGAACGGCCAGACATCACGATCAGCCTGTCGGTACGCACCTTGCCGTTCCAGTTCAACGACCAGCCCTTCGATGCGGCCATCTACCATGCCGAGCAAATGTGGCCCGGTACGCGGGGCATCAAGCTGTTCGATGAACAGGAACTGTTGCCCATCTGCGCTCCCGCCATGCTCGAAGCGATGGCCGGCGCCGAGCATCCCATGGCGGAGATGGTGCATCTGCACACCACCTCAAGGCCTGACGCCTGGCGGCGCTGGTATCAGGCGCAAGGGCGTGATTTTGTGCCCACCATGAATGCGGGCCCTCGCTATGAGTTGTTCACGATGTCGCTGGCGGCGGTGAAACAGGGCATGGGGGTAGCGCTGATACCCCGTTTTCTCGTACAACATGCCCTGGCAAGCGGTGAACTGGTGATGGCGGCAGATGCTGGCCTCCGGGTCCAGGAAGCTTATTTCTTCAGTTATCCCGTTGCCAATGCGCCCGGCGAAGCCTTGCGCGACCTGGAAAAATGGCTGAAGGAGTCGACCGCATGATGCTTGAACAATCTGGGGGTGCCGCGACACAAAGACCGCAAAGGCAAACCGGTGGCGGGGGGATAGCAATGGCAATCCGCCGTGTGGCCCGCTCTTGCGTGCAGATAGCGCGCCCGTCAAGCGGCCTGTGGCGCCGGCTGCGCGCTTCCCTGCTGGGTATGCCGCTGCTTGTCGCTCCCCTAGGGCTGATGGCCCAGGGCCAGGCGCCTGTTGATGTTGCGCCTGAAATCGCCACCCATCAAACGCTGCTCACCCGAACCGCAGTCAAGGCTGACGACTACATGGTCAGTACGGCCAACCCGCTGGCCACACAGGCTGGCGTGGATATGCTGGCACGTGGCGGCTCGGTGGCCGACGCCGTCATTGCAGCGCAGCTGGTTCTGGGTTTGGTAGAGCCGCAATCATCCGGCCTGGGTGGCGGGGGTTTCGCATTGCTGCACCGGGCCGGGCAATCTGCGGTGCATGCTTATGATGGCCGCGAAACAGCGCCTGCCGCTGCACGCGGGGATCGTTTTCTTCGCGACGACCAGCCCATGCCCATCTTTGATGCGATAGATAGCGGGTTGTCCGTGGGCACGCCCGGGCTGGTGCGCATGCTGGGCCTTATGCACGACGAGCACGGGAACCTGCCCTGGTCCACGCTGTTCGAGCCGGCGTTGCGTCTGGCCAGCAACGGTTTCCCGGTGTCGCCGCGCCTGCATGCCATGGTGGCGGATACCAAGGCGCTACGTAACAGCCTGCAGGCAGCCGCCTACTTTTATGATGAGCAGGGCCTCGCCTGGCCGGTGGGGCATATCTTGCGCAACCCCGACTATGCCCGGGTGCTGCAGCAGCTGGCCACACAAGGGGCGGATGCGTTTTATCGCGGGCCATTGGCGCGCGACATGGTCGAAGCGGTAGCGGCCCATGCTGTACCGGGTGACCTGACCGAAGCAGACCTGGCCGCTTACCGGGTCATCCGGCGCGAGGCCTTGTGTGCCGATATAGGCGCTTATCGCCATTGCGGTATGCCGCCGCCCAGTTCGGGCGGCTTGGCAGTGCTTCAGATGATGGCCTTGCTTCAACATACGCCCATCGCCGGGCTGAGGCCGGTTTCCGCCGAGGCTGTGCATTACTTTTCCGAGGCCGGGCGGCTGGCCTATGCGGATCGTGACGCCTATGTCGCCGATCCGGCCTTTGTGCGGGTGCCCGTGCACGGGCTGCTGGACCCTGACTACCTGGCGTCCCGCGCGGCACTCATACGCCCTGAACGTTCATTGGGTCGCGCCGAGGCGGGCGTGCCGCCCGGTCTGATCGAAGCGCCGACGGAAGACGCTGCCATCGAGCTACCGGCCACTACCCATCTGGTAGCCGCGGATCGTCATGGCAATGTCGTATCCATGACTACATCCATTGAATACGCGTTTGGCAACAAGATTTTCGTCAACGGCTACCTGCTGAACAATCAGTTGACCGATTTTTCGCTGCGGGCGGTCGATGATGCCGGGCGGCCTTTGCCCAATCGCGTCGAGCCTGGCAAACGGCCGCGCAGTTCCATGTCGCCCATGATTTCGTTCAAGGACGGGCAGCCGCTGATTGCAGTAGGCGCGCCCGGTGGCAGTGCCATCATCAATTACGTGGCAAAGGCGCTGGTAGGCACTTTGATGTGGGGGATGGATATTCAGACGGCTATCGAACTGCCCAACATGGGGAGCCGCAACCGCGCCACTGAAATCGAGCGTGGCACGCCTCTGGAAGGTGTGGCGGCCACGCTGCAGGCCATGGGTCACGAAGTCAGGTCGACCGATTTCCCCAGCGGCCTGCAGGGTGTAATGTGGACGGCGGATGGTCTGGAAGGGGGGGCAGACCCCCGCCGCGAAGGTGTTGCTTTGGGTGATTAATCAAACACCACTGTTCGTTGCCCGTTTAACAGGATGCGGTGTTCCACATGCCAGCGTACGGCACGGGCCAGCACCAGCGATTCCACATCGCTGCCGACGCGGGTGAGCGCTTCTGCACTCATGCCGTGGTTCACGCGCTGGATGTTCTGCTCGATGATGGGGCCTTCGTCCAGGTCGGCGGTAACGTAGTGCGCAGTGGCGCCGATGATCTTCACACCACGGGCATGGGCCTGATGGTAAGGGCGGGCGCCCTTGAAGCTCGGTAGAAAACTGTGGTGGATATTGATGGCGCGACCTTCCAGTGCCCGGCACAGATCATCGGAAAGAATCTGCATGTAGCGCGCCAGCACGACCAGGTCGACGTTTTCGCGGTTAACGAGTTCCAGTATCTGTGCTTCCTGGGCTGCGCGCGTGTCCGGAGTGACAGGCAGGTGATGGAAA
>JBAYOJ010000091.1:0-8758 GCA_041678385.1 Burkholderiaceae bacterium
CGCGCGGCTGACGACGTTATTGATGGCCGGCTCAATGATGAATTCCCCCTGGTCGTGTTCCAGACGGGCTCGGGCACGCAGTCAAACATGAATGCCAACGAGGTCATTTCCAATCGGGCGATAGAAATCGCTGGGGGTCAACGGGGCAGCAAGACGCCGGTGCACCCCAACGATCACGTCAATCGGGGCCAGTCTTCGAACGACACGTTTCCGACCGCCATGCATATCGCCGTCAGCCGCGAACTCCACCAGCACATGCTGCCGGCAGTCCGTAAGCTGCGCGACACCCTTGCCCGCAAGGCCACGGAATACCAGAATATCGTCAAGACCGGCCGCACCCATCTGCAGGATGCCACCCCCGTCACGCTGGGCCAGGAAATCGGTGGCTGGGTTGCACAGGTCGATTTTGGCCTGGAAACCATTGATGCCGCGCTGCCCGGCATTCACGACCTGGCCATAGGGGGAACGGCCGTGGGTACGGGGTTGAACGCACACCCTGAATTCGGTGATCTGGCGGCACGCCATATTGCAGAAATTACCGGCCTGCCGTTCAGGGCCGCCGACAATAAATTCTTCGCGCTTTCAGCGCACGATGCGCTGGTGAATCTTTCGGCGGCCTTGCGCACACTGTCGAGCGCCCTGATGAAAATGGCCAACGATGTCCGCTGGCTGGCCAGCGGCCCGCGCTGCGGCATAGGCGAATTGCTCATTCCCGATAATGAACCGGGCTCGTCCATCATGCCGGGCAAGGTCAACCCCACGCAATGCGAAGCCATCACCATGGTTTGCGCACAAGTGTTTGGCAATGACGCAGCCGTTGCGTTTGCGGGTACGCAGGGTAATTTCCAGCTGAATGTCTATAAGCCTGTGATGGTACACAATGTGCTGGAAAGCATTGAACTTCTGGGTGACGCCTGCCTGGCTTTCGACGAGCATTGCGCCGTTGGCATCGAACCCAACCTTGAGCGCATCGCAGAAAATCTGGACAAGAACCTGATGCTGGTCACAGCGCTGAATCGTCACATCGGCTACGACAAAGCGGCAGCCATTGCCAAGAAGGCCCAGAAGGAAGGCACCACTTTGCGGGAAGCTGCACTGGGACTCGGCTACGTTACGGCCGAACAATATGGGCAATGGATAGTGCCCATGGATATGACGCAGCCTTCCTGATGGGTAAAGCCCGGCCATGACGGCCGGGCGATCCACGGAGAGCAGCATGAATGTCGATATCAGGCGGGTCTACGACGCGCCGCAATCTGCCGAAGGCTTCCGGGTACTAGTAGACCGGTTATGGCCGCGTGGCGTGCGCAAGGATCAGCTGAAATACGATTTATGGGAAAAGGAAATCGCCCCCACGCCCGAACTGCGCAAGTGGTTTGGCCATTCACCTGCCCGCTGGGACGAGTTCCAAAAGAAATACCGACAGGAACTCGACGCCGCCGAAACACAACAACGCCTGCAGGAAATCATCAAGGCCGCTGGCAAACGCAAGATCACGCTGTTGTATGGCGCGCGCGATGCCAAGCACAATCACGCACTGATCTTGGCAGACGCGATCCAGCGACTATACTGAACCGAGTGAAGAGCCATGCGACGCTCGCTTCGAGCGATGCACCTATACGGAGGCCGTTATGGGCAAGTCGACAACGATCTGGCTTTCCTGGCTTGTGCTCGCATGTGGGCTGCTGATCTTCAGTCAACCCCAGGCACAATCCCCCGATAATGTGGTCGTGCTCGAAGTGCGGGGCACCATCAGCCCCGCCACATCCGAATTCATCATTCAGGGTATCGATAAGGCCGAAGCCAGCGGTGCCGGCTTGCTGGTCCTTGAAATGGATACCCCCGGAGGGCTGGATGCATCCATGCGCGCCATCATCAAGCGCATGCTGTCCGCCAACGTGCCGATTGCAGTTTACGTGGCCCCCGGTGGGGCGCGCGCTGCCAGTGCCGGCACCTTCATTCTGTATGCCAGCCATGTCGCCGCCATGACGCCGGCCAGCAATCTGGGGGCGGCATCCCCCGTAGCCATTGGCGGCATGTCCGATGACGACGGGCAGGCCGATGACGCCAAGAAGGGTGAAGAAGGCCAGGCCGTCCGGTCGCAACGCGACACCATGGCAGCCAAAGCCACCAATGATGCGGCCGCCTATCTGCGCAGCCTGGCCCAGTTACGAGACCGTGACCCGGATTTCGCTGAAGCCGCCGTCCGTGAGGCGCGCTCCATGTCTGCACAGGAAGCACTTGAAGGCGGCGTGATCGAATACGTCGCGCCCACCCTGGAATCCCTGCTGGGGCAACTGGATGGCCACGAAATCAAACTGGACAACGGCGAAACGATCACATTGGCGACACAAGGTGCGCAGGTGGAACGCGTCGGGCCGGACTGGCGCATGAATATCCTTTCGCTGCTGGCCAACCCGCAGATTGCCGTCATTCTCATGATGTTGGGCATTTACGGGCTGTTCTTCGAAATGATGAGCCCCGGGGCAGCGCTGCCCGGTGTCGCAGGCCTGATTTGCCTGCTTCTGGGCCTTTATGGCATGCACATGTTGCCAGTGAACTGGGCCGGCGTGGCTTTGCTGGGTTTTGGCATGCTCATGATGATAGGGGAACTTTTTCTTCCATCTTTTGGCGCACTGGGCATAGGGGGGTTATTGGCCTTTGTGCTCGGCGGGCTGTTCATGACCGGCCCGGACGTCCCCAAATACTACGAACTATCCATTCCATTTCTGATTTCCATGGGGCTGGCCAGTGCCGCCATCATTATTGGGACCGGTACATTGGCCTTGCGCAGCCGCAAGGTTGCCACTGTCAGCGGCCATGAGGCCATGCTGGGTGAGCAGGGTACGGTCGTCGGCACCGAAGGCGGCATGGTATATGCAGAAATTGGTGGGGAAAACTGGAGAGTGGCCTGTAGCGAAGCACTACAGCCAGGCGACCAGGTCAGCGTCACGGGTATTGACGGCCTGAAACTCCGTGTTGACCGGGTGAATTCCGGAGCCGACGGCTCCCTGAACGGCGACGGGAAAGCCTAGCAGTACAGCCAGCTTCCCGTGTGCAGACCGCAAAGGAGTAAGCATGTTCTACGATTTCAATATTGGCCTGATGGTATTGCTGGTGATCGCGATCGTGATCATCGTCAATGCCATACGCATTCTCAGGGAATACCAACGTGGCGTGGTATTTACATTGGGGCGTTTTACAGGGGTGAAAGGCCCAGGCCTGATTTTTGTCATTCCGGTACTGCAGCAGATTGTCCGTGTCGACTTACGTACCGTAACCATGGACGTGCCCAGCCAGGACGTCATTTCCAGGGACAACGTCTCCGTCAAGGTGAACGCGGTCATCTATTTTCGTGTCGTCGCGCCTGAAAAGGCCATCATTCAGGTGGAACGTTACCTTGAGGCCACCAGCCAGCTTGCGCAGACCACCTTGCGAGCTGTCCTGGGCAAGCATGATCTTGATGAAATGCTGTCCGAGCGCGAAAAGCTCAACATCGATATCCAGCATATTCTTGATGCACAGACGGATGGCTGGGGTGTAAAAGTGACCAACGTCGAGATCAAGCATATCGACCTGAATGACAGCATGGTTCGGGCGATTGCACGCCAGGCCGAAGCAGAACGCGAACGGCGGGCCAAGGTGATCCACGCGGAAGGCGAACGCCAGGCTGCGCAGGCGCTTGCAGACGCCGCCGAAGTCCTTTCAGAACAGCCGGCTGCCCTGCAGCTACGGTATCTGCAAACACTTACCCAGGTAGCGGGTGACAAATCCTCCACCCTGGTCTTCCCGGTTCCGGTCGACCTGATCGACCGCATCCTGCGTAACGGGAAAGAGGGCTGAGCCATGCAACTGGGCATGATAGGGCTGGGCCGCATGGGCGGAAACATGGTGCGGCGCTTGATGGCAGCCGGCCATCATTGCGTTGTATACGATGTAGATCCATCTGCGCGGGCAGCCGCTGCAGAGCAGGGCGCCACGCCTTGCGACAGCCTGGCGGCACTCGTGGCCACGCTGAAACCACCCAGGGCACTCTGGGTCATGGTGCCGGCAGCGGGGGTGGACAATGTCCTGGCCGAACTCACATCGCTGCTGCAGGCTGATGATCTTCTTATCGATGGCGGCAATTCGTTGTGGCGCGATGATGTGCGACGGGCGGGCGAGCTGGCTGTGTCGGGGGTTCTATATATGGACGTCGGCACCAGCGGCGGCGTACGCGGCCTTGAGCGCGGCTACTGCCTGATGGTGGGTGGCAGCGCCGAAGCGTTCAGGCGGATCGAACCCATTCTGCTTGCGTTAGCGCCTGGCGCATCGGCAGCCTCCCCAACGCCCGGCCGCCCTTTGGGCGGCAGCGCCGAGCAAGGCTATATGCATTGCGGGCCGGCTGGCGCCGGGCATTTCGTGAAAATGGTACACAACGCCATCGAATACGGCATCATGGCGGCCTACGCTGAAGGCTTCAATCTCTTGCATCATGCGAGCCAAAGGCATGAGGAAGGCCGTGATGCACTGTCTTTATCGGGCGAGTCATACGATTTCGATCTGCCGGAAATCGCAGAACTCTGGCGCCGTGGCAGCGTCATTGGTTCCTGGCTGCTGGATCTGACCTCTCAGGCGCTGCATGCCGATCCCGCGCTTGAACGCTATACCGGCCAGGTGGCTGATTCCGGGGAAGGGCGGTGGGCGCTTGATGCCGCCGTAGAGCTCGGCGTCCCCGCTCCCATGCTGGCCGCTTCCCTGTTTGGCCGTTTCGAGTCGCGGGGCAGCGCCGATTTCGCCATGAAAACCTTGTCCGCCATGCGCGAACAGTTTGGGGGCCATGTCGAAATACAAAGCCCAGGCACTGCCCACCCATTGAAAGCGGAGTCAGGGTCATGAATGCCGATGTAAAGACGACGACTTCCCGTCGCTCTGGTGATTCGTCACGCCTTGAGCTACCCGGGTTCGATGGCGCCCGCAGCGAGGCGGCCGACGCCCTGGTCCTTTTTGGCATGACCGGTGATCTTGCGCACAAGAAGATTTTCCCCGCCCTCTACGGCATGATGCAACGCGGTGCCCTGCATACCCCTGTGGTCGGTGTTGCGTCGTCGCGCCTGACCCAGGCGCAGCTGCGTAGCCGCATACGCAAAAGCATCAAGGAATCCGGCAAACCCGTTGACGCCGATACGCTGAGCGCACTTGTCGATCGGGTTTCCTATGTGAGCGGCGACTATAACGACCCTGAGGTTTTCCGCCGCTTGAAGCAGGCCTTGGGGGGCGCGCAACGGCCTGTGCATTATCTGGCGATACCGCCCGGCCTTTTTGCCACCGTCATTACCGGTCTGGCCGCCGCCGGCCTGGCCGATGGCGGCAGGGTCATCCTCGAAAAGCCCTTCGGGCGTGATCTTGCTTCCGCCCATCACCTGAATCGTATCGCCTGCTCGGTCTTCCCCGAAGATGCCATCTATCGCATTGATCACTTCCTGGGCAAGGAAGCGATCATGAATATCCTTTATTTCCGGTTCGCAAACTCC
The DNA here is from genome assembly GCA_041678385.1 of Burkholderiaceae bacterium. Classification (GTDB taxonomy): domain Bacteria; phylum Pseudomonadota; class Gammaproteobacteria; order Burkholderiales; family Burkholderiaceae_B; genus Yanghanlia. The sequence goes on from JBAYOJ010000091.1 coordinate 5,514, forward strand.
TTTCTTGAGCCTATCTGGAACCGCAACTATGTGGACAGTGTGCAAATCACCTTGTCCGAATCCTTTGGTGTTGAAGGCCGTGGCGCTTTCTACGAGAGTGCGGGTTGCCTGCGGGATGTCATTCAGAACCATCTCTTTCAGGTGGTTGGCCTGCTGGCCATGGAACCCCCCGCGTACCGGGCTTACGAAGCGGTGCAAACCGAGAAGACAAAAGTGTTTCGGGCCATGCGACCTGTCACGCCAGATGATCTGGTGCGCGGGCAATACAAAGGATATCGCAAGGAGGCGCATGTCAACCCGCGCTCCGACGTGGAAACCTTCTGTGCATTGCGGCTTTTTATCGATTCATGGCGTTGGGAAGGCGTCCCTTGGTTTCTGCGTTCGGGAAAATGTATGGCATCCACTGCCGCAGAGGTGCTGATCCAACTTAAAGCGCCCCCGCAGAAGTTGTTCGAAGACTCGGATCCGGCTGATGCACGGCCCAACTACATACGGCTGCGCCTTTCGCCGCGAGCCGAGGTCGCGCTTGCGGCAAGAGTCAAACGCCCCGGGAAACAATATGTGGGAAATCAACGTGAGCTGCTTCTGCTCAATACTGCGGCGGATGCCGATTCGCCGTACGAACGTTTATTGGGTGACGCCCTGGCGGGAGACAGGTCGTTGTTTGCCAGCCAGGCTGCCGTTGAGGCAGCCTGGGCAGTGCTGGACCGGGTGCTGGTCGACCGCCCCAAGGTTATACAGTACGAAAAGGGCGGTTGGGGGCCCGAGCAGGCCAATGACTTGCTGGAAGCGCACGGTTCCTGGCGCAACCCCAGCTGAGCTGGCACAGAACGAGCCGCGACGTTTACTTGACCAGCAGCACCGGGATGTCGACCAGGCTGAGCACCTTGGTCGTGATGGAACCCAGGCCCATCCCGGTGACGGTACCCAGGCCGCGAGTGCCCATGATCATGGTGTCGGCCTGATTTTTCTTGGCGTAATCGGCGATGGTTTGCGCGACAGGCCCTACCAGAACTTTGGCATCGTAGGCGATACCGGCCTTGTCAAGAATCGCCCTGGCGGGTTCCAGAGCCTTGTTGCCTTCATCCTGATAGAAGGACTGGATGTCTTCGGCGGAAAAGAAGCTCTTGACATTGCCAGAGACAATGGGAGGATAGGCCGTGACGACCAGTAGCCTTGCATCGCTGGAATCCTTGACGATCTCGATGGCGCGCTGTACAGCGCGGCTCGAGTTTTCGGACCCATCGACAGGAAGAAGTATCGTTTTCATTGTTGCCCCTAATGATGATAGAAAAACCTGCTGACCATGGCCAAAAAGAACGTTCAGATGGCCGGTTGGTCAAATCATTCATGGTAAGAAATAACATGAATGGCATGATGATTTTAATCAAAAAGGGACATGACTCATGGCAGCAAGAATAGAAGACTACGCCATGCTGGGAAATTGCCGCACCGCGGCCCTCGTTTCCCGGGAAGGTTCGATAGACTGGCTGTGCTTCCCACGCTTCGATTCTGCCGCATGTTTTGCGGCTTTGCTGGGCACACCAGAGAACGGCCGATGGAGCATCACGCCCACAGGTCCGATCCGCAAGATCTCGCGCGCCTACGAGGAAGGCACCCTGATTCTCGAAACCATTTTTGAAACCGATACGGGTGTAGCCAAGCTGATCGACTTCATGCCGACCACGCCAGCGCATTCCAGCGTAGCAAGAATGGTGGTGGGCCTGGAAGGCCAGGTGGACTTCCACATGGAACTCGTGATCCGTTTTGGCTATGGCCGTGTCGTGCCCTGGTTGGAAAAGCACGGCGAAGGGTGTTACACCGCCGTGGCAGGCCCCGACATGCTGGTCCTGCGCAGCAGCACGCCGCTGATCTCACAGGACCAGCACAGCCATGCAGATTTCACGGTGCACAGCGGGCAGCGCAAGGTCTTCACACTTGCGCACCAGGCGTCACACGAACACGTGGCCGAAGGTTATGATTTTGGCGCCGCGCTGGCCAGCACCAATTATTTCTGGCGAGAATTTTCCGGCCGCTGCCCGGATGTCGGCCCCTGGACCGCCTTGGTCAAACGCTCGCTCATTACCCTCAAAGCGCTTACCTACCAGCCCACGGGGGGCATCGTCGCCGCACCCACTACGTCACTACCTGAAATGCTGGGTGGGAAGCGTAATTGGGATTACCGCTATTGCTGGCTACGCGATGCCACCATGACGCTGCTTGCTTTCATGAATCTGGGTTACTTCGACGAGGCCGCCGCATGGCGCAACTGGCTTACCCGTTCGGTGGCTGGCAGCCCGGATCAGATGCAGATCATGTATGGTCTGGCAGGTGAGCGTAATCTGCCCGAATTCGAGCTGCCATGGCTGGCAGGCTACGAAGATTCCCAACCGGTGCGCATAGGTAATGCCGCTGCCACTCAGACGCAGCTGGATATCTATGGGGAAGTGGCCGACGCCATGGTCCAGGCCATCAAGGGCCACCTTCCGCCACACCCGCGCATTGAAGCCATCGCCAGGGTGATTGTGCCTTTCCTGGAGCAGGCCTGGCGGCACCCCGATGAAGGCATTTGGGAAATACGCGCGGAGCGGCAGCATTTCGTCCACTCCAAAGTCATGGCCTGGGTTGCTTTTGACCGCATTGCCACGGTCGCCTCCGGCATGAGCAACGGCAGCCGCTACGCTCAGAACTGCCGGCGCATTGCCAACCAGATCCACGATGAAGTCTGCCAAAAAGGCTACGATCAGGAACGCAATACGTTTGTGCAGCACTACGGTACACGGGCCCTGGATGCCAGCCTGCTGCACATCGTGCTGACCGGTTTCCTGCCGCCCCAGGACCCTCGTGTTGTCGGCACGGTAGCCGCCATCGAAGAGCGCCTGATGCGGGACGGGTTACTATTGCGCTACGAAACCGAAAGCGGTGTCGATGGCCTGCCACCGGGCGAAGGCGTATTTCTGGCGTGCTCCTTCTGGCTTGCGGATGTCTACGTACTGCAGGGCCGCTACGCCGAGGCTCAGGCCCTGTTCGAACGTCTTACAGGGCTGTGCAATGACGTGGGCCTGTTGTCCGAGCAGTATGAACCCAAAGGGCAGCGCATGCTGGGGAACTTCCCGCAAGCCTTCAGCCATGTCGGTATCATCGATACTGCGCTTAACCTGTATCGGCGCGGCCAGGCGCCGGCTGTCGATAGGGCACACACCTAAGCAACCTATAGTGGCCGGCTTTGCCGGCCACTCACATCC
>JBAYOJ010000092.1:0-8664 GCA_041678385.1 Burkholderiaceae bacterium
ATTCCCATTGAGTTGATAGACGGCTTGTGCGAATTGCCCGTCAGGGATCTGACCGTTGTCAACAATAACGCCGGCAACGGCGACACCGGCTTGGCCGCCCTGCTGAAATCCGGCAAGGTGCGCAAGATCATCTGCAGCTTTCCACGCCAGGCGGATTCCCACGTATTTGATGCGCTCTACCGGGCAGGCAAGCTCGAACTGGAACTCGTCCCCCAAGGGACACTGGCCGAAAGGCTGCGTGCTGCGGGCGCAGGCATCGGCGCCTTCTTCTGCCCTACCGGTTACGGCACCGAGCTGGCCGGCAATCGCGAAACCCGCGAGATCAATGGCCGCCATTACGTGCTGGAAGAACCCATTCACGGCGATGTGGCGCTGGTCAAGGCCGAACGCGGCGACCGCTGGGGCAACCTGGTCTACCGCAAGGCCGCAAGAAACTTTGGTCCCGTCATGGCGACCGCGGCAAAGCTGACCATCGCTTCCGTCCATGACATCGCGGAACTCGGCGATCTCGACCCCGAAACCATAGTCACGCCCGGCATCTTTGTGGATCGTGTCGTGAAGGTGGAACGCCAGGCGACGGCTGCCGGCGGATTCCGCCCCGACGCCTGATCCCGCCCCTACCCGCGACACGTCAACCTATAAACCACGGCCTGCCGCGCATCGCGCAGACCCTGGTTGCAGCAAAGGACACAATATGGCCACCTATCAAGCCCGATCAAAACAGGCACTCGCGCAGCGGGTTGCCCAGGACATCCACAATGGCGCTTACGTCAACCTCGGTATAGGAATGCCGACACTTGTCGCCAACTACCTTCCTTCCGACCGCGAAGTCATTCTGCAAAGCGAAAACGGCATCCTGGGCATGGGCCCGGCACCGGCCGAAGGTAATGAAGACTACGACCTGATCAACGCAGGCAAGCAGCCGGTCACCCTGCTGGCCGGCGGTGCCTACTTTCATCACGCCGACAGCTTCGGCATGATGCGGGGCGGCCACCTGGACATCTGCGTGCTGGGCGCCTTCCAGATTTCCGCAACTGGCGATCTGGCCAACTGGAGCACAGGCGAACCCGGTGCCATTCCGGCAGTCGGCGGCGCCATGGATCTTGCCATCGGCGCCAAGCAGACCTGGGTCATGACCACGCTGCTGACGCGCGACGGCACGAGCAAGGTGGTCAAGGAGTGCAGCTATCCCCTCACCGGCATTGGCTGCGTTTCGCGCATATACAGCGACCTGGCCACCCTGGCCTGCACACCTCAAGGCCTGCAGCTGATTGACCTGGTCGACGGGCTGGAAAAGGCCGAACTGGAACGCATCATCGGCCTGCCCATTGCCGACGCTTCCTGATCCACATTACTGACTAAGGCCCTATGCCCATGAAAGAAGCCACACTGGTCACCGGCGGCAGCGCCGGCATCGGCCGCGCTATCTGCGAAGCGCTGCTGGCCGACGGCCGCAATGTCGTCAATCTGGATTACGCGATTCCAGACTGGAGCCACCCCAAGCTGACATCGTTTCAGGCAGACCTGACCAACGCCGAACAAACGCGTGAACAAGCCGCCCACATCACAGCCGGGCATGCCGTGACGGCATTGGTGAACAATGCCGGCGCCACGCGGCCCGGCACGATCGATACTGCCACTCTGGCCGACCTCGATTACGTCGTGGCATTGCATTTTCAGGCCAGCCTGCTGCTGACGCAGGCCGTGCTGCCCTCACTGCGCGCCTGCGGGAATGGCCGCATTCTGAATATCAGTTCGCGTGCGGCCCTGGGCAAACCCGAACGCGTTGTCTATTCCGCAACCAAGGCCGGGCTGGTGGGCATGACCCGCACACTAGCCATGGAACTGGGCAGTGACAACATCACCGTCAATGCCATCGGCCCCGGCCCGATTGCCACTGAACTATTCCGCAACAGCAACCCCGACGGGGCCCCGCGCACCCGCAAGATCATTGACAGTATTGCGGTCAAGCGGCTGGGCACGCCCGAAGACGTGGCCCGCGCGGCCATGTTCTTTCTCGCGCCGGAAAACAGCTTCGTCACCGGCCAGATTCTGTACGTCTGCGGCGGCACCACACTAGGCACCGCCGCAATCTGACCCCCAACCGACATCAACCAACGAACACCGGAGAACGCATGCGTAAATCCTCGAACCCACGCCGCAACTTCCTGCGCGCCATCGCCCTGACGGGCGCCGTCACTTTCACCGGCCTCAGCGCCCTGGCGCCCGCGCCCGCTGTGGCACAGAACTTCCCCACCAAGCCGATTTCCATCATTGTGCCGTTCTCGGCCGGCGGCACCACCGACATTCTGGCCCGCATTCTGGGCCAGTACCTGGGTGACAAGTTCGGCGAAAGTGTGGTGGTGGAAAACCGCGATGGGGCCGGCGGCAACATCGGCATGCAGGCTGCCGCCCGTTCCAAGGCCGACGGCTATACCCTGTTCATGGGTACAGTCGGTACACACGCCATCAACGCCCACCTGTACGGCAGCCTGAAAGTCGACCCCAGCAAGGACTTCATTCCCCTGACACGGGTTGCCATGGTGCCCAACCTGCTGGTGGTCAACCCCGAACGTCCCTACCGCACGGTGCAGGAAATCATTGATTACGCCAAGGCCAACCCCGGTCAGATCGCCTTTGCCTCGTCCGGCAATGGCAGCTCCATCCATCTTTCCGGCGAGCTCTTCAAGCAGATGACCGGCGTCGACATGCTGCACGTTCCGTATCGCGGCAGCGCTCCTGCAGTGACTGACCTGCTGGGCGGACAGGTCGACATCATGTTCGACAATATGCCATCCGCCATCCAGCACGTGCGCAACAACACCCTGGTGGCCATTGCGGTCACGCCTGCGCAACGCTCAACTGAGCTGCCTGAGATCCCGACTATCGCTGAGGCCGGTGTCCCGGGTTACGAAGCCACGTCGTGGTTTGGCATGTTCGCACCTGCAGGCACGCCCGACGAGATTGTGAAACTGCTGAACGCAGCCATTGTGGAAGGCCTGAAGGACCCTGAGGTCATTGAGAAGTTTGAAGCGCAGGGGGCAATCGTCCATAGCGAAACGCCGGAATCCTTTGTCGAGTTCATTGCTGCCGAAAACGAAAAATGGGCAGCCGTCGTCGAGGCATCCGGCGCACGAGTAGACTAAGCTCATAGACCATCCAGAAGGAACCCGATCATGACCAAGCAAGCATTCATCTGCGATGCGATCCGCACGCCTTTCGGCCGCTACGGCGGTGCCCTTTCCAGCATTCGTCCCGACGATCTGGGAGCCATCGTCATTCGCGCTCTGATGGAGCGCAATGCGGGCGTGGACTGGCAGGCGCTGGACGATGTCCTGTTCGGCTGCGCCAATCAGGCTGGCGAGGACAATCGCAACGTGGCCCGCATGTCTGCCTTGCTGGCCGGGCTTCCCCTGGAAGCACCGGGGGTGACCATCAACCGTCTGTGCGGCTCGGGCCTGGATGCCATCGGTACGGCGGCCCGCGCCATCCGTGCAGGCGAAGCCGGCCTGATGCTGGCCGGCGGCACGGAAAGCATGAGCCGCGCCCCCTTTGTCATGCCCAAGGCGGAAAGCGCGTTTTCGCGCGCCAACGCCGTCTATGACACCACCATAGGCTGGCGCTTCGTCAATAAACTGATGAAGTCCCAGTACGGCGTGGATTCCATGCCGGAAACGGCAGAAAACGTCGCCACCGACTTCGGCATCGAACGCGAAGCCCAGGACAGGATGGCGCTTGCCAGCCAGACCAAGGCCGCCACTGCCCAGCAGGCCGGCATCCTGGCTCAGGAAATCACACCGGTCAGCGTGCCGCAACGCAAGGGCGACCCTGTCATTGTCAAAGATGACGAACATCCCCGCCAAACCTCGCTGGAAGCACTGGCCCGGCTCAAAGGCGTAGTACGCCCCGACGGCACCGTGACGGCCGGCAACGCCAGCGGCGTCAACGATGGCGCCTGCGCCCTGATCCTGGCCGACGAAGCCAGCGCAGCCAAACATGGCCTGGCCCCGCGGGCCCGCGTGGTGGGCATGGCCACCGCCGGCGTGGCTCCGCGCATCATGGGCATAGGCCCGGCACCCGCCACGCAAAAACTGCTGGCACAGACCGGCATCGGGCTGGATCAGATCGACATCATCGAACTGAACGAGGCTTTTGCCGCACAGGGCCTGGCCGTGCTGCGCCAGCTTGGCCTGAAGGATGACGACCCGCGCGTCAACCCTAATGGCGGCGCCATCGCCCTAGGTCACCCGCTGGGCGCCAGTGGCGCACGCCTGGCGACCACCGCCGTGTATCAGCTGCACCGCACTGGCGGCCGCTATGCGCTGTGCACCATGTGCATCGGCGTCGGCCAGGGCATCGCTGTTCTGCTCGAAAGGGTTTAAGCCATGCAGAAAGCCATGCCCGGCAAACTGGCCGTCATTGGCGCGGGCAATATGGGTAATGCCATTGCCAGCTTGTTCTTCACATACGGCTGGCAGGTCGTGCTGATTGACCCGTCCGACACCGCACACAGGAAATCCCGGGAATGGCTGCTGGCAACCCATGCGTCTGATGACGACACTGCGGCCCGCCTGGGCTGGAGCCGCGACCTGCACGCCGCTGCTGATGCCACTTTGGTCATCGAAGCCGCACCGGAAGACCTTGCGCTCAAGCAGGATATCTTCCAGAAACTGGAAGCCTGCTGCGCACCCACGGTGCCACTGGCCACCAATACTTCCGGCATATCCATCAACCGGCTGGCCGAAAAGCTGTCCCACCCTGAACGCTTCATCGGCACTCACTTTTTCACCCCTGCGGACGTAATCCCGCTGGTGGAAGTGATCGCCAGCGACCGGACCAGCCCCGCCATTGCCGAACACATCCTGGCGCTGTTGCGGCACGTGGGGAAACTGCCCATACTCGTACGTAAGGATATACCCGGCTTCATTGCCAATCGCCTGCAGCACGCCCTGGCCAGGGAAGCCATGTCGTTGCTGGAAAAAGGCGTCGCCTCCGCGCAGGACATCGACACGGTGGCCAAATGGAGCCTGGGCATCCGCCTGGCTCTCACCGGCCCGCTGGAACAGCGCGATCTCAACGGCCTGGATATTCACCACGCTATTGCCGGCTATCTGTATCCCGATCTGGAAAACCGCCAGACCCCGCCCGATATACTCGGCGCCAAGGTTGAACAGGGACAGCTTGGTGTCAAGAGTGGTGAGGGCTTTTACGTCTGGAACACCCCCGCAGGCCGGCAGGCGCTGGCGGGCAAGGACGCCGCACTACGCAAGCTTGCCGCCTATTTGAAGGAAAACACGCCACTCACATGAGCAAAGCAACATCCACGACAGCAGCCCGGGTACCGGGCGACGGTTATGTGCAGTCCTTCGCTCGGGGCCTGGCCGTGATCCGCAGTTTCAGCGCGGAAGCGCCTTCCCAGACCATGACCGAAGTTGCCCAGCGCACCGGCCTTACACGGGCGGGCGCTCGGCGGATCCTGCATACGCTTCATGCCTTGGGCTATGTCGAGATCGACGGCCGGCAGTTCCGCCTGACGGCCAAGGTGCTGGACCTGGGCTTTGCCTATCTGAGCTCGCTGCCGCTCTGGAGCCTGGCCGAACCCTTCGTGGAAGACCTGGTACGCGACGTACAGGAATCCAGTTCCGTCGCCGTGCTGAACGACCAGGACATCGTCTATGTTTTGCGCGTTCCCACGCACAAAATCATGTCCATCAATCTGGGGGTGGGCAGTCGCCTGCCCGCTTATTGCTCTTCCATGGGGCGTGTGCTGCTTGCCTCCTTGGCCGACGACACGCTGGCACAACACCTGGCAAGCACCGATTTCGTCGCCCGCACCCCCCATACGCTGACCGACCCTGGCCAAGTACGTGAAGCAATACTGCAAGTCCGGGAACAGGGCTGGGCATTGATAGACCAGGAACTCGAACTCGGGTTGATATCCTTGGCCGCCCCCATATCCGGTCGCAGCGGGAAGGTGCTGGCGGCCGTCAATGTCGGCCTGCACAGCAGCCGCATGAACGCCGAAGACGCCAAGCAGGCTGTCTTGCCCAAGCTGCTGAAGACGGCCCGGCAGATTACCGAGCGCGTCATCCATTCAGGCGCTTACTGAGCGCGCGCCAGCTTCAGCTTCATGCCTTGGGGGCTGAGGCTGCGGCCAGCAACACCTCCGTCAGCAATTCCGGATGCGTCATGTGCGCTTCATGCGGGGCGGCGATTTCTACCCAATTCCAGCCTGACTGCGACTTCACCAGCTCGCGGGAGCTTTCCAGTACCGGGTGCGAGGGCTCGGTGCAATGGATGTAGGTGCGTGGCAAGCCGTTGCCAATGGGATGGTTGAGCTTGAGCGGCGTGGTGTAGCTGCCCAGCGGGTGCGGCGTCAGACGGCGTTGTGCCCATTCGTATTCCGGCGTGCCCTGGGCGATTCCCCATACCAGCGGCAGCGGGTCGGGCACCGGTACGGCCAGACCATTGGTTGCCTTGCCGGCGGCGGCGATGCGGGCTTCTGCTTCTTCCTTGGGATAGTTGGAAAAGCTGTCCTGGCCACTTTCCAGCACAATGGAATCGAAATAGACCAGGTGCCCGATACGTTCCGGAATACGGTCGGCAACCCCCGTGATGGGCACCCCACCGAAGCTGTGACCCACCAGGATCACGTCCTGCAATTCTTCTGTTTCTATGACCTGAACCAGGTCTTCAATGAACGTGTCTATGGTGATCGACCTGGAAAGCAGATGGGCGCGATCACCCATGCCGGTGTAGCTGGGCGTGAAAACACGATGGCCCGCCGCACGCAGGCGGTCGGCCACCGGCCGCCAGCACCAGCCGCCATGCCACGACCCATGTGCCAGCACATAAGTGCGGCCTGCAGATGGGGATGTCTTCAATGTAGATACACCGGATGTCGCCTGGGCGGCCGTTGCCGCTGCAAAAGGCGCGGCGGCTGCCAGGGTAAGGAGTTGTCTGCGATTCATGTTACCACTCAAAATAAAACAGGCCGTCTGCGGCGCGAAACCCCTTCGCGTGCAACGGCCATTCAAGACCCTCTGATCAAGTCGAGCGGAAGGTCCTTAAAAACACAGATCAATTTTAGAAGGAATCCATGCAGTTCTTCAGATCAAGTTGGCATATGAATATTCCACTTTTTGTGAGCGTATCGGCGCTACCCCTTACGACGGCAATTTAAGCAACAATGTAGGCCTTCGTCCCAACTCTCAAAAAAATCATGCTGCATTCTCGTTCTCTATCCCTTCGATGGCGCGCCACTCTAGGGGTGGCTGCCCTGCTGCTCACCTCCGCTGTCGCCCAGGCCCAGAAGCGCCCTGCCCTTGACGTCCCCTACATCAAAACGCCTTCGGTCGTTACCGAGCGCATGCTGCAGGTGGCTGAAGTCGGCCCCGACGACTATCTGATCGACCTGGGCTCAGGCGACGGTCGCATCCCTATCACCGCTGCGGAAAAATACGGTACCCGCGGCCTGGGCGTCGACCTTGACCCCGCCCGCACTGAAGAAGCCACGGCAGCCGCGCAGGCTGCCGGCGTCGCCGACAAGCTTGTTTTCCGCACAGAGAATCTGTTCGATACCGATCTCAGCCAGGCGTCCGTAATCAGCATGTATCTCTTTCCCGAGATCAATCTGCGCCTGCGGCCCCATCTGCTTAAACTGAAACCCGGGACACGCATCATCTCGCACGCCTTCCATATGGACGAATGGGTACCCGAGCGCCATGAGGTCATAGACGGGCGCGATATTTTCCTGTGGACCATTCCCGCCCAAGTTGAAGGCCTATGGCGTGTGACAGCACCGGGTTACCGAAACTTCGTTTTACGCGTCTGGCAGCAATTCGATCGCGTCCAGGCGACTATCATCGCCTTTGACGAGCACTCCATCCCGGTCACGGACATGCGTATTTTCGGGCCTGATATCCATTTCACGCTGAACACCTTCAACGGCCGCTATATTTTTTCGGGCAAGGTGGACAACCAAACCATGACCGGCACCGGCGACGCGGGGAACTGGTCGGCCGAACGGATGTAGCTAGGAGCCTGTCGGGTCTTTCGCTAGAGGGAAGGGCTGGCGATAATAGGGAAACGGCTATACAGGATGCTTCACCATGCAAATCGCCATCATCGGAGCAGGCGTTATCGGCACAGCCGCCGCCTGGGAATTCCTGCGCCAGGGCAAGCGGGTCATCCTGCTGGAAGCCCTTGAAGCTGCAGGGCTAGGGACCAGCTACGCCAATGCCGGCCAGCTGAGCTATGACTACGTTGCGCCCCTGGCCGACCCCGGCGTCTTCCGCGATCTGCCCAAGTGGATGCTGAACCCGGCCTCCCCGCTGCGCTTCCGGCCTCAGCCCGACCCCCGGCAATGGTGCTGGCTGGCCGCCTTTCTCAAGGCCTGCAATACCAGCGCCGCCCAGGCGTCAACCAAGGCCTTGTTGCAGCTTTCCTATCTGAGCCGCGACACCTTGCACGCTTGGTTGCAGGAAACCCCCATCGAGTTTCACCATCGCAGGAATGGCAAATTGATTGCCTACCGCAGCTCTCAGTTACTGGAAAAAGCCCGCAAGCAGGTCGCCTATCAGGCCAGCCATGGTTCATCCCAGCGCATGCTTGACCGTCAGGAAGCCATTGCCATCGAGCCCGCACTGGCCCATTTGGGCAGCG
>JBAYOJ010000093.1:0-8653 GCA_041678385.1 Burkholderiaceae bacterium
ACGAGCGCCAATAGGCGCCAAAGGCAATGTATGGGTTGCGGGAAGTATTCATTCTTAGGGTGTGCCTGCGTTTTTCTTGGCTTTGCCGATTGTTGGCGCCTGGCGTTCAGCCCAGGAAGCCGCTGCATCGATTCCGAAAACTATACCATCAATGTCCAGGCTGTGTATATCGTGCCCCTCGTTATAACCATAGGGCACGGCCAGCACGGTGATGCCCGCGGCGCGGGCGGCCAGGGCATCGTTGATGGAATCGCCGATTGCCAGGGCTCGCGCGGGCGGGCAGCCGAGTTGTTCGCATGCATGCAGCAAGGGCATGGGGTCGGGTTTCTTGCGCTGGCAGGTGTCGCCGCATACAACTACGTCAAACCATTCGGCCAAGCCAGTGCTTTCGAGCAGGGGCAGGGTGAATTCCGTGGGTTTGTTGGTGACGATGGCCAATTGTGAACCCTGCCTGCGGAATGCCTGCAAGCCTTCCAGTACGCCCGGATAAGGTTGCGATGCGCGGCCATTGACGACATGGTAGTGCCTGTTGAAGACGGCCAGCGCGCGGGCCGTGCCGGCTTCGTCGGCGGGCAGGCCCACCCGTTTATCGGTGAGGCAGCGGCGCACCAGCACTTCGGTACCCTTGCCGACAAAGCTGGCAATGTCGGTCACGGGCAATGGCTGCGCGCCCAGTTCAGACAACATGGCGTTGGACGCTGCGGCCAGGTCTGGAATGGTGTCCAGCAGTGTGCCGTCCAGGTCCAGAAGGATGGCCTGGAAGGGCGGGAATGGAGAGCTTGATTCAGTGCTCATGACGCTTTGCGTGGGTTGCCCATCAGGCCGATTTAGTATGCGCCTTGAGGATCTCGCTGCGCATGGTGTCGATGACGGACTTGTAATCGTCGGCGCCAAAGATGGCCGAACCGGCCACGAAGGTGTCTGCGCCTGCGGCATGAATGGCGCCGATGTTGTCTGCTTTCACGCCCCCATCGATTTCCAGGCGGATCGGCTGGCCCCCGCCTTGCACCCAGGCGTCGATGCGGCGGCGGGCGTCACGCAGTTTTTGCAGCGTGCCGGGGATGAACTGCTGGCCCCCAAAACCCGGGTTCACCGACATCAGCAGCACCATATCGAGCTTGTCCATGACGTAGTCCATCCACTGCAAGGGTGTGGCGGGATTGAACACCAGGCCGGCCTTGCAACCGTGGTCGCGGATCAGTGCCAGCGTGCGGTCGGGGTGCCGGGACGCTTCAGGATGGAAGGTGATGATGTTGGCACCCGCCTTGGCGAATTGCGGGATAATGGCATCCACCGGTTCCACCATCAGATGGACGTCGATGGGGGCTTGGGTATGCGGGCGTATCGCTTCGCAGACCATCGGCCCTATCGTCAGGTTGGGAACATAATGATTGTCCATGACGTCGAAGTGGATCCAGTCCGCGCCTGCGTCGATGACGTTGCGGACTTCTTCACCAAGGCGGGCGAAATCGGCGGAAAGCAGGCTGGGTGCGATACAGGTGTCTGGCAGAATCATGGCAAAGGAAGGAAAAATAAATGGCGGCAAAGTTGAGTGTATTGCAGTTTAATCCCTTGCCTGTCGTGGGGCCGCTGTTGCGACGCTCCAAACCGTTTGCGGCGGTGGCGCTGGCAGCTTTATTGGCCTCCTGTGCCTCTGTCGTCGATGCTCCCGCCCCCGGTGAGCCGCCTGCCGATGTCGATATCACCGAAATGCCGCTGAATGTGCCCTCGCTTGACCGCATTCGTGATACGGCCGAGCGCAAGCTGGCGGCGCGTTTTGTGCCGGTGGGCTGGGCGGCGCTGCCTTCATGGCAGGATGACGACCTTTCCCGTGTTTGGCCGGTGCTCATCAACAACTGCAAGGGGCTGATGCGCCCCACCGGTGGCTCCAAGGTGCAGCAGGCGCGTGCGACGCCGCGCGCGTGGCAGCCCGTGTGCGCGGCAGCCGCTAACGTCAAGCCCCAGACCACTGCCGAAATCCGCAGTTTTATTGAACAGCATCTGCAACCGTGGCGGCTGCTCGACGATGCCGGCAAGCCGGCACGCAATACCGTCACCGGCTACTACGAGCCACTGGTGCGCGGGTCGCGCAAGCAAGGGGGGCAGTATCAATGGCCGCTATATCAGCCGCCCCGCGATCTGCTCACCATCGATTTGGGCAGCGTCTATCCCGAACTGGCGGGCAAGCGCATACGTGGCAAGCTGGAAGGCCAGCGCGTGGTGCCTTACGACACCCGCGCAGAGATCGCGGCATCAGCCGACAGGCAGCCGCCGGCCATAGTCTGGGTCGACGACCCGGTCGAAGCCTTCTTCCTGCAGATACAGGGTTCGGGCCGCGTGGAATTGCCCGATGGCAACGTGATCCGCCTGGCTTATGCCGACCACAATGGCCGGCCTTATGCTTCCATTGGCCGGTGGCTGGCCGACCGCGGCGAACTGCCGCTGGCGCAGACCTCCATGCAGAATATCAAGGCATGGGCGCAGCGCAACCCGGGCCGGGTACAGGAAATGCTCAATGCAAATTCCGCCATGGTGTTCTTCCGCGAAGAGCGGGTGGCAGACTCCGACTTCGGTCCGAAGGGCGCTTACGGGATCCCACTGGCCACCGGGCGTGCCATTGCCGTTGACACCAATTATGTGCCATTGGGTTCGCCGGTGTATCTGGCCACGACGCTGCCTTCCAGCTCGCAGCCGCTGCGCCGCCTGGTGTTCGCGCAGGATACTGGCGCGGCCATCAAAGGGGCGGCCCGCACTGATTTCTTCTGGGGGTTTGGCGACGAAGCAGGCGCGCAGGCGGGGCGCATGAAGCAGAATGGCGAAATGTGGGTACTTTGGCCCAAGCAGGCAGGGGCACCGTCAGCACGATGAGCAAACAGGAAATAGTCGTATGCGGCAGCGGGATAGCCGGCTTGGCCATGGCGCTGGGCCTGGCCCGCAATGGGTTTAAAGTATCGCTGCTGGGCCCGGCGCCGGGCGGGCCAGTCGCCGGTGGCGACGTTTATCACCCCCGTGTGTATGCCATTTCACTTGCCAGCCGCCGTTTCCTGGAATCCCTGGGTGTGTGGCGCATGATGGATGCCCGCCGTATCACCCCGGTCGAAACCATGGAAATCCTGGGCGATGCGGGCGGTGCGGTTACCCTGCATGCCTGGCAGGCGACCCAGGATACGCTGGCATGGATCATAGAGTCCGGCGAAATGGAACGGGTGCTGCAGCAGGCAATTCAGGTGTACGGGGTTGCTTGGTGGCAGGAAAAGTTCTCGCATCTTGACGGGCGGGTTGCATGCACCGATAGCGGCCGGAGACTGTCATTCGATCTGCTGGTGGGGGCTGACGGCGCCCGATCTCCCGTGCGCCGCAGCGCGGGTATTTTGCATGAGTCACGGCCTTACGGCGATAGCGGTGTGGTGGTGCATCTTGACGCCGAGCTTCCGCACCAGAACATCGCTGTGCAATGGTTCACGGGGGACTCCATTCTGGCATTGCTGCCCATGCCGGATACCGCTGAAGGTCATCAGGTTTCCATGGTGTGGTCCATGCCAGAACGGGATGCCGCCGGCTTCATGGCCCTGGAAGCGGATGCTCGCGCTGAGTTTCTGGAAAGCCGCCTGGCGGCTACGACGGGGGGCCGTCTGGGCCGGCTCAGGCTGCGCAGTACTCCCTTTGCCTTTCCCTTGTTTCTTGACCGCAGCGGTATGGTGGCCCCCGGGGTTGCGCTCGTGAGCGATGCGGCGCACAGGGTGCACCCACTCGCGGGCCAGGGCCTTAACCTGGGCCTGGGCGACGTGCAGGAACTCCTGCGCATACTGGTTGCCAAAGAAAGCTATCGGGGCGTCGGCGATGAACGTGTATTGAACCGCTATCGGCGCGCGCGCACCCAGCCACTGATGGCCATGGGTGCCGCAACCGACGGCCTGCATCGCCTCTTCGCCACCCGTGCCACGCCGGTGGTGGCTCTGCGTAATCTGGGCATGTACGCGGTTGACCGCCTGCCTATCGTCAAGCGTTTTCTTATTGGCGGCGCGGCAGGCCAGCAATAGGCCATGGCTTTGTGTGCCGTCCAACATCAGGAGCATTCATGTTTTTTCGTATCAACAGCTTACGCAACAGCCTTCTGGCCGGCCTGATGGCCTGCCTGGCGGCACTACCGCTAGCCGCCGTGGCACAAGACAAAGTGCTTTCCACCACTGGCAACGACCCGCAGGGCGCCGTGGTGGTTTCCACTGAACAGGTCAGGAAGGGGTTCGAAGAGCGTTTTCCGGGGCTGCCCATCTCGGAAGTGTCCACTACCCCTTTTTCGGGCTTGTTCGAAGTCCGTATCGGCAGCGACCTGGTCTATGTCGACAGCGAAGTGAACTATGTGTTACAGGGCTCGCTGATCGACGCCAAGAGCCGCAGCGACCTTACCGCAAAGCGTATTGCCAAGTTGTCCGAGGTCGACATCGATACCCTGCCGTTGAAAGACGCCATCAAGCAGGTGACGGGTGACGGCAGCCGCCGCATGGTGGTGTTCGAAGACCCCAACTGCGGTTACTGCAAGATGCTGCATCAGAACCTTAGCGACATCGATAACGTCACGGTCTACACCTTTCTCTATCCCATTCTTTCGCAGGATTCGCATACGCGTTCGCGCAATATCTGGTGTGCGGAAGATGCCGCCGCAACCTGGAAAGCCTGGATGCTGGAAGGGCGTCAGCCCGCCGCGGCAGAATGCGACACACCCATCGAAACCAATCTGCAGCTGGGGCGCGGCCTGATGGTCACAGGTACGCCGGCTATCTTCTTCGCCGACGGCTCGCGCATGAATGGCGCCATGCCCACTGATGCCCTGGAACGCAAGCTGGCCGAAGCGGCAGGGCAATAAGCAGTACGGCGCGCGCCATGGGGCGCGCATGCCGCTCAATCGGCGTCGTGACGGACGGAGACCGGGTTGACGATCAGCGGCGCCCCGGTGCCGGGTTCGTGCAGCAGCGTGCAGCGCACGCCATAGAGTTTTTCCACCAGATCTTCCGTTACCACGCTGGCGGGGGCGCCTTCGGCAATGATCTCGCCATTCCGCATGGCAATGATGTGATCGGCATAACGGCAGGCACTGGCCAGGTCGTGGATCACCATGACGATGGTTTTGCCCTGCCGGGCAAGTTCCCGTATCAGTTCCAGCACTTCGATCTGATGGCCCAGATCCAGGGCCGATGTGGGTTCGTCCAACAGCAGCAGCGGGGTGTCCTGGGCTACCGTCATGGCGATCCAGGCCCGCTGCCGTTGTCCGCCTGATAAGGAATCGAGCGGGCGATCCGACAGGATTTCCAGCTGGGTGGCACGCAGGGCAGCCCGGACTATGGCCGCGTCCTGGGGTGACCATTGGCGCATCAGGCCCCGGTAAGGCTGGCGACCGAACTGGATGAGTTCTTCCACTGTCAGCCCGTCGGGTGCGGCCGCATCCTGTGGAAGCAGCGCCAGCTTGCGCGCCACTTCTCGGGTCGGCATGCTGGCAATGTCGCGGCCATCGAGCAGCACGCTGCCTGCACGAGGCGAAAGAATGCGGGCCATACCGGCCAGCAGGGTCGACTTGCCGCAACCGTTGGGGCCGACAATGGCGGTGATCCGTGCTTCCGGTATTTGCACGCTCAGCCTGTCCACGATGGTGCGCTCACCGTAGCCCAGCGTCAGTTCATGGGCCTGCAGGGTGGTTGGTTGTGCAGGGGCTGCTGCCGGCATGGAGGTATTGCGATTCATATCAGTGTCCCCCCGGGCGCGGCGAACGTAGAGAAAGGGGGTCGTATCATTTCAGGCACGCCGGGGTTCACGTAAAAGTATCCATAACAGGTAAGGCCCGCCGACCACGGCAGTGATGACACCGACGGGGATTTCCACAGGCGCGAACGCCGTACGGCCCACCCAGTCGGCGGCAATCATGATCATGGCGCCGGCCAGCGCGGAATTGATCACGGGTACACCGCGATGCCCGGTAAGATGGCGGGCGATTTCCGGGGCGGCCAATGACACCAGCCCGACCGGGCCGACCACTGCCACGGCGGTGGCGGTCAGTAAAACCGTGACAACAAGAATGGCAATGCGCGTGCGCCGCAGTCGGGTGCCCAGACCAATGGCGATGGCATCGGAAAACCGCAGTAGTTGCAGGTCGCGGCCCAGCAGCTTGGCAATGGGCAGGCAGATGGCCAGGCAGGCGGCCAGGGTGATCACGGTGGACGCCGAGCGCGCGTTCAGGCTGCCGACCGTCCATGGGTAGGCCAGGTTGGCGGCGTCGATGTCGGTGCGCGCCAGCATGAAGTTGGTGATGGCGCCGAACAAGGCGCCGATGGCTATACCCACAACAATGAAGCGGTAGCCGCGCGACCCACCGCCCCCCAGACCGAACGCCAGGGCAGCCGCTGTTGCGGCGCCGATCAGGGCGAGCATGGGTGGTGCCAAGCTGGTCGGAATGGCCACAATGGAGGCCACGGCAAAGGCTGTGGCGCCATCGTCAATACCGATGATGCCTGGCGTTGCCAGGCGGTTGCGGGCCAGTGTCTGGAGCAGGCAGCCGCCTATGCCCAGGGCGGCGCCGCTCAGCAGGCCGGCCGTCAATCGGGGCAGCCGCAGTTCGTGCAGCATGAACAGCGTCATGGGGTCGCCGATGCCGGCCAGCGCCGCCACGGTTTCGGCCATCGACAGAGTGCCGGAAGACAGACTGCCGGTGGCGATGGCCAGAATCATCAGGGTGAGCAACAGCCCGGCCCAGGCGCCGCGACGGTGTACCAGCAGCGTCAGGCCGGCCGGCTGCAGGCGCCAATAGCCGCGAGGGGTGTCGCTGACGGAAGAAGGGGCTGTAGCGCTCATAAGCGGGGTAAACGGTGGCTGCGTACCACCGCAATCAAGACAGGGGCGCCAATACAGGCGGTGACCACGCCTATCGGCAGTTCGTAGGGCCGCACGGCAAGCCGGGACAGTATATCGGCCAGCAGCAGCACCATCGGGCCGATCAGCATGGCGACAGGCAGGGCGCGGCGCACGTCGGGGCCAACCAGCCTGCGGGCAAAGTAGGGGACGATGAGGCCGGCAAAGGCGATGGGCCCGGCAGCGGCCGTCGCAGTGCCCACCAGTATGGCGACGCCCGTCATGGCAAGAATGCGAGTAAATACGGGGCGATGGCCCAGACCCAGCGCGACTTTTTCCCCCAGGGACATCGCCGCCAGTGCGGCGGCAGTCGCGCCGACGATGGCCAGGCCGGCGGCCACGCCCGGAAACGCCCACATCAGATAGCTTGCAGGTCGGCCGCCCAGTGCGCCTATGATCCAGAAGCGGATCTCGTCGGCCGTGCGTTGGTCATGCAGAAGGATGAGGGTGGTCACCGCCATCAGAATGCTGGTGAAGGCCGCGCCGGCGAGGATCAGGCGCACGGGGTCAGTGCCGGCGCCCCGCATATGGGTCGTGAGCAGAACCAGAAAACAGCCTGCCAGGGCGCCCAGTATGGCGATGCCGAAATGGACGCCAACGGCGTCGGCCCCGTAATAGATGGCCAATACGACGGCAAATGACGCGCCGGCGCTGACGCCCAGCAGGCCAGGTTCGGCCAGCGGGTTGCGGGTGGCTGCCTGCATGATGGTGCCGGCAGCCCCCAGGGCGATGCCCACTACGACGGCCAGAATGGTCCGGGGCCAGCGCAGTTCGCGCACGATGAAAATGGATTCATCGGCACCCCGGCCCAACATAGCGTGCCAGGACTCAAGCGGCGTGATGCTGCCCGCCCCGAACAGCATGCTGGCCAGCATCAGTACGGCCACCACAACAGAGCAGATGGCCATCGTTTTGCGCAGGGAAGCCCGCGCACTGTTTTTTGACATCACTTCACGAGGATTTTTTCGATGTCGTTCAGGATGTGCTCGGCGGCAAGAATACCGGTGGCGCTCGACCACACCTGGCCGTCGACCGGGATGGCACGGTCATTGCGGACAGCGTTGAGCCGGGTGAAGGCGGATTGCTGGCGGGCCGCAGCCAATGTGGCTTCGCCTTGGGCGTTGAGCGTGGCCATGAACAGCCAGTCGGCATCCACCGCGCCGAGGTTTTCCAGACTGAGGATATCGCTGTGTGGACGTTCGCCCAGGCCGGCGGCAATGTCGGTGCTCTTCAGGCCCAGTGCGGTCAGGATCTGGCCGGTAATCAGCTGGCTGGACATGGCCATGGGGCCTTGCGGGTTCCAGCGTACGACCGAAAAGGTCTGACCGGATTCCACGCGATCGCGCAGCGATGCGATATGTGTTTCCACTTTTGCCAGCCGTTCCTTGAATGCTTCTTCCTTGCCGAGTGCCGCTGCATACAGCGCATTGCGTTCCTGCCAGGGTGCAGTCGTGGGTACGGTGGAAACGACGGTCGGTGCAATCTTGGAAAGTATGTCGTAGACGCGTTTTTCCAGCCCGGGGGGCGCCAGGATGAGATCGGGCCGTTGTGACAGAATAGCTTCCAGGTTAGGTTCGCGCGTTGCTCCAACGATGGCTACATTCTTGGCATGCGGCTGCAGATAATCGGGCAGGTCCTTGCCACCGCGTGCAGCGACACTGCCCACGGGCTGCATGTCCAGTGCCAGTACAGTGTCAAGGGCGCCTTCGTCCAACGTGATCACACGCTGCGGGTCTGCTTTTACCTTGACCGGCCC